>NZ_DCNR01000021.1:0-6822 GCF_002322065.1 Dermacoccus sp. UBA1591
CGAAGGGCACCTCGAAGGGCGCCTCGCCCGCGGTGCCGCCGCGCGCGAGTCAGAGCCGCAAGAGCTCGCGTCCGAGCGTGCCGAGCTGGGACGACATCATGTTCGGGGGCCGCGGCCCCAAGAAGTGAGGCGCGGACCGCGCCCTGCGTTCCATGCAACGACGAGTGCGGTCCACGTCAGCAGCACGACCGCGGCGGCGTACATGCCGATCGTCGCGTCGGTCGGGATGATGCAGGCGAAGATGCCGCCGAGCACCCACGCGAGCTGCAGCACCGTCTCCGATCGCGCGAAGGCGCTGGTGCGCACGGCCTCGGCGAGATGATCCTGGATCAGCGTGTCGAGCGCCAGTTTGCCGAGCGCCTGCCCGAGGCCGGCGACGAGCCCGACGATGACGGCCGTCATGAGATCGAAGTGCACCGCGGCGACGACGACGGCCGCGGTGTCCGCGAGCAGGCACGCGAGGATGACGACGCGCGGCGCGAGCGCGCGCACGACAGCTCCGGCAACGGAACCGAGCGCGTTGCCGATGGCGGCGGCGCCGACGACGATGGCGAGCAGCGTCGTCACCTTGTCCTCCCACCCGGGCAGCGGATGGGTCTTCATGAGGAACGCCATGAACATCGTGAGGAAGCCGCTGACCCAGCGCAGCCCGGTGTTCGTGCGCAGCGCAGCGACGACGGCGGGCGGCATCGTCAGCTTCGGGGCACGAAGTGAACCATCATGGCGGTCGGAGTCGATGTTCGCCGGCAGCAGGATGGCGAGGATGGTGCCGAACACGAACAGCAGGAACGCGGCACGGAACGCCCACGTCGCCCCGAACAGCGCGGCCGCGCCACCGGCGAGCGGGCCACCGATCGTCGCGCCCGTGACGCCCGCGAGGCTCATGCGGCTGTTGGCGCGCACGAGGCTCATCCCGTCGGGCAGCAACCGCGGCGTCGCCGATGATCGGGTGACGATGTAGGCCTTGCTCGCGACGAGGATGGCGAGCGCCGCGGGGAACTGCCAGACGGAGTCGCGTTCGATCGCGTCGGCGAGCACCCAGCACAGGAAGCCGCGCAGCGCGAACGTCGCACCCATCGCCCACCGACGGCCGTGACGATAGCGGTCGAGCAGCGGCCCGACGAGGGGCGCGACGATGGCGAACGGCAGCATCGTGAGCACGAGGAAGAGCACGACGTGGCTCTTCGCCTCCCCCGGCTGCGCGGAGATGAACAGCGTCCCGGCGAGTCCGACGGTGACGGCGGCGTCCCCCGCGTTCGACAGCGCGTGCACCTCCATGAGGCGCCCCAGGCCGCTCTCGCCGGCGCCCTGGGCGTTGCTCGCGCGGCGGGCGGCGCGCAGGGACGCCTTCGTCGCCCCCGCGCTCAGGCGAGCAGCGCCACGAACCCCCTGCCCGGCGAGGCGCCCCGCGGCGAGTGCACCACCGGCCATGCGTCGGGCGTTGTCGGATGCGGACGTTCCAGCCGTGCCCTGGGTGGCGTCAGGCGCCGGGCCGTCCGTCTCGTCGTCTCGATTCGATGCAACCGAGCGTCCGAGCTCGCGCGTCTCGTCCAGCTCACGGGCGTCACGGCGCGCGGTCGTCTCGTCCCACCCGCGGGTGTCATCATCCGCGGCGGGTCGCCCGGCGCGCCAACTCGGAGCGTACGAACCGCGCGCCCAGTACGGCGTCGTGTCGTCGGCGTCGTCGTCTCGAGGGCCGGAGCCTGGCGTGGACATGGCGACTCAGGGGCCTTCGTGTGCCGTCGACGATTCGCCCGCAGGCTCGGACGCGACGAACGTCGAAGCGGGCACCGGGCAGACGTCGAGGTCGAACGGCATCTGCTGCGCCCCGATCGTGCGCGCGGCATGTGACGTCATCCGACGCATGAAGTGGCGCCGGCACAGCACCTCGTACTCGACGAGCGGCGTCTCGCCCTGGTCGCCGGTGTCGCCGACGACGACCTGCTCGCCCTCGACGACCATCGTGCCGTCGACGACGCGGGCGTTGTGCGTCGCGCGCTTGCCGCACCAGCACAACGCCTCGACCTGCAGCAGCTGCGTGCGGTCGGCGAGTTCGAACAGGCGACGCGAGCCGGGGAACAGTTGGGTCTTGAAGTCGGCGGTGATGCCGAATGCGAAGACGTCGACGTCGAGTTCGTCGACGACGCGCGCGAGCTGATCGATCTGCTCGGGCTCGTAGAACTGCACCTCGTCGGCGATGACGTAGTCGAGCTCGCCGAGGGTGACGCGCGCGGAGACGGCGAGATCCCACAGGTCGAGGCCGGCGTTCACCTCGAGGGCCTCGCGGCGCAGGCCGAGGCGGGAGGAGATGACGGCCTCACCGGCGCGGTCGTGCTGGGTGAGGACGATGCCGCGACGGCCGCGCGCGGCATGGTTGTGATCCATCTGCAGCGCCAGCGTCGACTTGCCGCAATCCATCGTTCCGGTGAAAAACACGAGCTCAGCCACGGTCAGTCACCCTAGCGCGCGCCGAGGTGGAGGAACGGCACGTCGAGTTCGTCGGGCGTCATCGCACCGTGCTGGCCGAGCAGCGTGAGCACGCGGTCGCTCATGACACGCGAGTCGACGTACCCGCGCGCGCTCGTGACGGAGACGACGACGTCGCCGAAGCGTCCGGCGGTGGCGGGATCGAGCGCGCCGACCCAGCCGGCGTCGGCGAGCTGTTCGCGGATGAAGACGTGTCCGTGCGCGCCGATCTCGGCGCGCCAACGCGATCCGACGTCCGCGAGCGCCCCCGGCTCGACGTACAGGTGCAGCGCGCGCATCTCTCCCCCGACGCGTCGGACGCCGTCGCGCAGGTGCGGCGTCGTCGCGATGTCGACGCGCGCGTCGAGGGGGACGTCGACCATGCCGTGGTCGGCGGTCAGCGTGAGAGACGTGCCCGCGGGGCGCCCGAAGTCGAGGCGCGCCATCGCGTCGTCGAACACGGCGAGCTCGTGCGCCCACTGCGGCGAGCCGACGCCGTGGACGTGGCCGGCCTTGTCGATCTCGCCCCAGTAGAGGTAGACGAGTCGGTGACCGCGCCGGGTGGCGGCCAGCGCCGCGTCGACGCGGTCGTCGAGCCCCTCGGCCGGGTAGAACGTCGCGCCGCGCAGGGCGGCGTTCGTCAGGCCCGAGCCGTCGAAGTAGCCGGGTCCGATCATGGCGGGACGCAGCCCGGCGGCGTCGGCGCGTTCGAACACCGTCGGGTTCGGTTGCCACGCCTGCGGATTCGGCCCGTCCTTCCACGTCAGCTCGTTGAACACGCGCCCCGTCGCGGGGTCGACGACGAGGTAGCCGGCCAGGCCGTGCGCGCCGGGGGGCAGGCCGGTGCCGAACGTGCCCATCGACGTCGCCGTCGTCGTCGGGAAGCCCGCGGCGAGGGTCTGCATCCGCTCGAGGTGCTCGCGCAGGAACGGTGCGTGCGCGCTCTGACGGCGCAGCAGCCGCGCGCCCAGCCCGTCGGCGAGGACGACGATCGCCGCGCGCGCCTGCGGCAGCTTGCGCCCGGCCCCCGCGAACGCGACGGGGTCGAGGCTGCGTGCCACGGACGGCAGCACACCGGCGAGTCCGTCGGCGTCGTAGCGGGGAGCCTTCATCGCGGGCGTCAGCGGGCCGTGGAGCCGACGACGGCCGACAGGGCGTGCGCGAACGTCATCGCCTGCTGCAGGTGACCCTCTCCCTCGGCGTCGGCGGAGATGCGCAGGCTGATGTCGTCGCCGGTGATCGTGCCGTCGTAGCCGTGGTCGGCGTCGCAGTTCGGGTCGCCGCACGTCGCGGGCAGCAGGTCGATGCGGCTGATCGTGCCCCAGCCGATCGTCAGCGTCACCTCGCGCCCGAGGCTGCCGGAGCGGTAGCGCTCCGGGGAAGTGACGACGTGCGTCAGCGTCACGCCGCGCACGAACGACAGCGCGACCGTCTCCGACGTCGCCGTCACGGCCTGACGCGTCGAGCGCACACCCCCGGCGGCTGAGTCGTCGTGGTCGTCGGCGTGAACGATGACGAGCTTCGTCGGCGTCAGCACGAGCACCGTGATGTGACGCAGCAGTTCGTCCTGCTCGAAGGTCGTCTCCACGTGCACGAGGTGCTGGCGCACCTCGTCACCGGCGAGCGCGGTGGCCACGACGTCGCGCACGAGCGCGGGAAAGTAGCCGGCCTTGTCGATGGCACGAGCGAGGTCGGTGGGAAGGTTCTGAGCCATGCCTGCCATCATCCCATCCTGCGGCCCGCGCTCGCCTCTGGAGGGCGACCTCACGTCATGGCCCGTCGGCCCGAGTCCTGACGCAGCGACGCGGGCGCCAGCGTGATGCGCGCGCCGAGGACGTCGAGGCCGCCGGGGTGTGTGCTCACCGGGTTGAGTTCGAGGTGGGCGATCTCGGGGTTCTCGTCGGCGAGCACCGACACCCGCGCCACGAGATCCTCGATGGCGGCGCGGTCGATGCCGCGCCCGCGACTGCCGTCGAGCAGCGGCCACGCCTTGATCGAGCTGACGAGTTCGCTCACGTCACCGGTCGTCAGCGGCGGGTTGCGGTAACCGACGTCGTCGAGAAGGTCGGTCGGCGGGCCGGAGACGGAGAACGAGACGACGGGACCGAACAGCGGATCCTCGACGCTCGTGACGGAGCAGCCGATGCCGGGGGTCGCCATCTTCTGCACGACGAACTGGTCGGGGCCGTACTCCTCGAGACGCTCCGCGAGCGCCTCGTAAGCCTCGACGACGGCGAGCGGCGAGCGCAGGTCGGCGCGCAGCGCGCTCGCGACCTGGTGACGCACCTGCGGCGCGATCGACTTGACGACGACGGGGAAGCCCAGCTCCTCGGCCGCGTCGACCGCCTCCTTGGGCGAGCGCGCCGGAACGGAGGGCCACACCGAGATCTTGGCGAGCGCGAGCAGCTGCGCGGTCTCGTCGGCGGTGAGCTCCCGCCCGTCGGGCGACTCGGCCATGATCGAGCGCACCATCTCGTGCACGCCCTTGCGGTCGATGCCGAGCGGCGCCACGGGTTCACCGCGATCGCGCCCGCGCCACTCGGCGTAGTTCGTCGCGGCGGCGAGCGCTCGCACGCCGTCCTCGGGCATCGGGTAGGAAGGCACGATGCGCGTCGAGCCGTCGGGCGCGGACGCCGACAGGTCGTCGCTCACACCGTCGATGCCGAGGAACGTCGTGACGCAGGGCTTGTCGTACTGCGCGCTGACGGCGGCGACGGTGCGCGCGACGTCACGCCCGCCCGTGATGAGCGGCGGGATGAAGCTCGCGACGACCGAGTCGACGTTCTCGTCCTCGAACGCGGCGACGAGCGCGTCACGGAACGCGTCCTCACTCGCGTCCGCGGCGACGGCGACGGGGCCGCGGGTGACGTCGAGCTTCCAGCTCAGCGCCGCGTCACCGCACAGCGCGCCGAGCGCGTCGGAGTTGGCGACGACGGCGACGCGCCGCCCCTTCGGCAGCGGCTGGTTGACGACGAGCTGCGCTACGTCGAAGAGTTGGTGGACGTTGCCGACGCGGATGACGCCGCTCTGGCGCAGCATCTCGCGGAAGGCACGCGGAGGCGTTCGTGTCTCCCGGACGCGGTGCCCGGGCGGGCGTCCGAACGCGGAGACCTCGGACTTCACGACGACGACGGGTTTGCGCAGCGCGAGCTGCCGCGCGATACGCGTGAACTTGCGCGGGTTGCCGACCGATTCGAGGTAGAGGCCGACGGCGTGGGTGTCGTCGTCGTCGATCCAGTACTGCAGGAGGTCGTTGCCGGAGACGTCGATGCGGTTGCCGGCGGAAGCGAAATCGGACAGGCCGAGGCCACGCCGTCCGGCGCTCGCGAGCACGGCGATGCCGAGCGCACCGCTCTGCGCGAATAGCCCGAGGTGGCCGGCGGGCGGCATCTCGTAGGCGATGGAGGCGTTGAGGCGCGTGTCCTCGCGCGTGTTGATGAGCCCGAAACTGTTCGGCCCGACGACGCGCATGCCGTGTCGGCGGGCCAGCGCGAGCAGCTGGGCCTGACGCTCGGCGCCCTCGGGGCCCGACTCAGCGAACCCGGCGGAGACGACGAGCAGCGCTCGCACGCCCGCGCCGCCGCACTCGGCGACGACGTCGAGCACCTTCGGAGCCGGCACGGCGATGACGACGAGGTCGACCGGTTCCCCGATCGCGCTGATCGAGGGCACTGTCGGCAGGCCGTCGATCGTCCCCGCCTCGGGGTGCACGACGTGGAGCGTGCCGCGGTAGCCGCCCTCGACGAGGTTGGCGAGCACGCGACCGCCGACGGAGCGTCCGTCGCGCGAGACGCCGACGACGGCGATCGACGACGGGTTGAGCAGCGCACGCACCGACTGCGACTCGGCGCGCTGCTCGCGCGCGAGGCGCACGGCCTGCGACTTCTCGTTGGGCTCGATCTCGAAGCGCACGGAGATGACGCCGTCGTCGAAGTTGCGGCTGACGTCGTAGCCGGCCTCGGTGAAGACCTGGATCATCTTGCGGTTCTGCGGCAGCACGTCGGCGACGAACTCGGCGACGCCGTTCTCGGCGCCGATCGCCGCGAGATGCTCGAGCATGACGGAGCCGACGCCGCGGCCCTGGAAACTGTCGGCGACGTTGAACGCGACCTCGGCGCTCGTCGCGTCGCGCCCTCCGAGGCGGTCGTAGCGGCCGATGCCGATGATGTCGTCGCCAACGGTCGCGACGAGGGCGACACGTTCGACGTAGTCGACGTGCGTGAAGCGGCGCACGTCACGATCGCTCAGGCGCTTGATCGGGGCGAAGAAGCGCAGGTAGATCGATTCCTCGCTCTGCGCGGCGTGGAATCGGTGGATGCGTTCGGCGTCGTCGGGGCGGATGGGGCGCACGTGGGC
>NZ_DCNR01000021.1:6960-17416 GCF_002322065.1 Dermacoccus sp. UBA1591
CCTCCCGGGCTGGGGCGCGACGTCGGGGAACCCTCCGTCCACGACGCGCCGCCGTCCTTGCTCGCGGCGACGGCGATGTCGCTGAGCAATCGCGTCGTGCCGTCGAGGGCTTCGCGTGGGCCGCCGCTGACGGCGACGACGTGCGTCGGATCCTTCGCGGCGATCGTCACGTGTCCCTGCGTGGGCAGGGTGAGGTTGCCGGCGCCGACGAGCTGCCACGTCGCGCCGCCGTCGACGCTCGTGACGGTGGAGTAGCTCGTCGAGCGGGCCGTGACGACGGCGTCGCAGACGGCGACCATCCGCGACGTCGCGCCGAGGCCGGTCGCCGCTTCGATCGTCTTGCCGTTGCACGCGGGCGGGGTCGACAGCGGCGTGAGGGCGTCGCCCGTGAGTCGCCACGCGCCGGAAGCTTCGCCGCCGCTGCGTTCGGCGTGCGCGAGGACGAGCAGGTGCTCGCCGGCCGTCACGATGCCGGCGTCGCTCACCTCGCCGGGCGGCGTGACGCCCGCGACGGCTTCGGTGACGGCGGGCGTGCGGCCGGTGCCGATGCGGGCGACCTCGAGGCGGCCGGTGCAGCCACCTTGGATGCAGCTCGCGGCGGTGAGGGCGTAGGCCTGGCCGTCGTGGACGGCGACGTCGAGGACGCTGACGCCCGGGTGCTGCACCTGCGTGAAGCTGCGACCACCGTCGTGGGTGACCCACAGGTCGGAGCCGAACAGGTATCCGGTGCGCGCGTCGAGGAAGCGCAGGTCGCTGATCGCGCCGGCGGGTTGGATGAGGGGTTGCGCGTCGCCCTGCGCGGACGACACGTCGGCCTGCGTGAAGGAGTGCACCTGCTGCCAGGTGCCGCCGCCGTCCTGGGTGCGCAGCAGGGCCGGGCAGTGTGTGCCCGCGCACGTCGTCTGCGCGAGCGCGAACTGGGTTTGGCCGAAGCGCGCTGACAGCGCCCACACGATCGACGACGTCGACGCCGGCGTCGCGGCCTGCGCGATCTCGACGTTCGGCGACGAGCCGGACGACGGCTCGGCCGCCACGCCCCCGCCGACCGGCTCGCCGGCGCGAACGGTGCCCGGGCGCAGCGGGTCGCGGACGATGGCGCGCGCGCCGTAGATGACCGCAACGACGCCCAGGGCCGCAAGCACGAGCGCGAGCGCCGCCCGCATGCTCGGCGAGCGGCGCAGTCGATGCCACCGGTCCGCCGTGGACGGGCGCCGGCCTTGCCCGCTCACCCCACCATCTCCCGTCGGAACTCGTCGTACGTGCCGGCGAGATGGCCGATCAGCGCCCGCTTGAGGCCCGGCTTCTCGAAGTAGGAGTTGACGAACTGCTCGTTCGCGTCGTGCCGTTCGAGCATGACGTCGGCGAGCAGTTGTTCGAGCACCAGCTCGAAGGCGGAGCGGTCGTTGTGCTGCGCGACGACGCGCAGGCGGTCGTTGTCCTTGACGGCGGCCCATTGCTGGTCGATCCAGATGCGGTCGCCCTCGCCCAGGTCGGCGCCGAACTTATCGTTCATCGCCTCGATGAGCGCCGAGAGCTTGTCCTTCTCCGGCTCGTTCTGCGAGCCCTTGCCCTCACCGGGCAGTGCGACGCCCGCCTCGTCGCTCGCCTCGAGCCCGATGTCACCCTCGTGCGAGACCGACAGCCGCAGGTGTGTGAGCTGGACGGCCTTCGACAGCTGCGGCATCGGGTCGCTCTCGCGTTGCGGCAGGTCGGCGAGCAGCAGCTTGCCGTAGAGGAACAGCCGCTCCAGCGACGCATCGACCCACGGCATGACCTGCGCGAGAAACGCGTACGCACGCACGAACTGTTCGAGCGTGCTGCGGAAAGTGTCGGCCGCGTCGTCGTCGAGGGCGATGAATCGCCCGACGGCCGCGCCCACGTTCGCGTAGATGGCGGGCTGCTTCGCGTCCGCCCCGTCGAGCAGGGCGACGACGGCCGCCTCCATCTCGGCGAGCGACAGCACGCCCGCCGATTCGAGGTCGCGCTGCAGCGTGTAGAGGATGTTCGGGTCGGTCGGCGCCGCGAACGACTGCTCGTAGAACGGCGCGAACGCGTCGTGGATCTCCTCGGCGGTGTTCGCGAAGTCGAGCACGAACGTGTCCTGCTTGCCCGGCCGCGTGCGGTTGAGCCGCGACAGCGTCTGCACCGCCTTCACCCCGGCGAGTTTCTTGTCGACGTACATCGTGTGCAGCAGCGGCTCGTCGAACCCGGTCTGGTACTTCTCGGCGACGACGAGGAACTTCGCGTCGTCGTCCTCCTTGAACCGCTTGGGGAGCTGCGACTCGGCGAAGCCGTTGATCGACGCCTCGGTGAGCACGACGTCGGGCGCCCCGTCCTCGGTGACGGTGCCGGAGAACGCGACGAGCGCGCGCAGCGGACGAGCGCCCGTGTCGTACCCCATGCGTTCGATGTAGCGCGCGATGGCCTCCTGGGTGCGCACCGCGTGCAGCCGCGAGCGCGTCACCACCATGGCCTTGGCCCGGCCGTCGATCTTGTTCATCGTCTTGGCGCGGAAGTGCTCGACGATGATCTCGGCCTTCGCGTCGAGTTCGTACGGGTGCAGCGACGCGAACCGGGCGAGCGCGGCGCGGCCCTTGCGGGTGTCGAGATCGATGTCGTCGCGCGGCTCGGTGTTGGCGAGGCGGTAGTAGACGTCGTACGTCGTGTAGGAGGCGAGCACGTCGAGGATGAAGCCCTCGTCGATGGCCTGGCGCATCGAGTACGTGTGGAACGGGCGGTAGTCGCCGTCGGCGTCCTTCTCCCCGAACTGTTGGAGCGTCTTCGGTTTCGGCGTGGCCGTGAACGCGAAGAACGACAGGTTCGTGCTCTTGCCCCGTTGCTTCGCGGAGGCGAGCAACGCATCGTTCGCCTCTTCGGCTTCTTCCGCTTCGGCCTGTGCGGCTTCCTCGGCCTCGAGCCGGTCGTCGCCGCGCAGGACGCCCTTGAGCTTCTTCATGCCGTCGCCGCCGGTGGAGCTGTGCGCCTCGTCGACGATGACGGCGAACCGCTTGCCGGCCACCTCGCGCGTCTCCCCCTCGGCGGCGGCCTTCTTCGCGAGTTCGACGACGACGGGGAACTTCTGCAGCGTCGTGATGATGACGCGGGCCGCGTTGCCTTCGAGTGCTTCCTTGAGCTGCGCCGAGTTCTTGTCGATGCGCACGATCGTGCCGGGGGTGTGTTCGAGCCCGGCGACGGTCTCCTGCAGCTGACGGTCGAGCACCGTGCGGTCGGTGATGACGACGACCTTGTCGAAGATCGGCGTGTCGTCCTCGCCGTGCAGGCGCGAGAGCGAGTGTGCCGTCCACGCGATGGTGTTTGACTTGCCCGAGCCCGCCGAGTGCTGGATGAGTCGGTCGACGCCCGCACCGTCGCGGCGGGTGGCGTCGAGGATCGAACGCACCGCGTGCCACTGGTGGAAGCGGGGGAACAGCACTGTGCCGTCGCTGACGTGCAGGAAGGTGCCGAGCAGGTCGAGCCACGCGTCGCGCTGCCACACCTGCTCCCACAGGTAGGCGCTCTGATACGCGCCGCTCGTGGGGTCGACGGGCGGGTTACCGGCGCTGCCCGGGTGGCCAGGGCCCGCGGAGCCCTGGTTGAAGGGCAGGAAGCGTGTCGCCGAGCCTGCGAGCCGCGTCGTCATCGCGACGGCGTGCGGGTCGACGGCGAAGTGCACGAGCATGCGGCTAGCGAAGATGAGGTCGGCCGGGTTGCGGTCGCTGCGGTACTGCGCCATCGCATGCTCGATGCCCTGCCCGCTCAGCGGGTTCTTGAGCTCGGCGGAGGCGACGGGCAGGCCGTTGACGACGAGCGCGAGGTCGAGTGAATCGCGCGGGTTCGACTCGGAGTGGCGCAGCTGACGCACGACGCCGAGCCGGTTCGCGTCGTACCTGCGCTGCATCTCGTCGTTGAGCCCCGAGGCGGGCTTGAAGTAGCAGAGCTTCACCGGCACGCCGGAATCCTTGACGCCGTTGCGGAGGACGTCGAGCGTGCCCCGGTGGTCGACCTGCTGCTGCACGACGGTGACGAACTTCTCCCGCGCCGCAGACTCACCGCCGTGACGCGTGACGAGCTGCGCCCACGCCTTCGGCTGCGACGCCTCGACGAACGCGATCACCTCGTCAGGAAACAGGCCGCGCTTGCGGTCGTACGTCGTCGGATCGACGCTCACCCACCCCGCACCGAGCAGGTGCGCCTCGATGTTCGCCTCGAACACCTTCTCCTGCGTGACGGTCATGCGTGCTCCCCAGGGATTCGTGTCGACGCCGTCGTCACGTCGAACTCACCCGTGACGGCGGCCGTGATGAGGGACTGCTTGTATTCGGTGAGAAGTTCGATGCTGCGCGTGGTTCCGGCCTCGAAGTTACGGTCAGCTTGTTGCCGCGCAGCCAGACGTCCCACCACTTCGCCCTGCGCTCTCAAGCTCAGCTGCGGCACCCGCAGCCCGCGAATGACACCCGACGGCAGGTTGTTCGCCATGCCCTCCGCGCCACTGATCCCCAAACGTATGCGTTCCCGATTCTCGTGAGCACGGAGCATGCCCACGACGAAGTCTGCAGACCACCCCGGGAGCAGCGTGAGGCGGTAAAGCTTGTCCGGAAGAAGCAGCTTGGGTCGCACATCCTGCGGTACGACAGCGACGCTACCGATCAGCTCAGGCGATCCACTCGCTCGCGACATGAGGATGTCACCCCCATGGATTTCGTACTCGGTGCGAGGTTTCAATCCCTCGGGAAGCGCCTTGTTGTCGCCAGCACGGAAGAACCCGCCGTTGACAGAACCCGCGCGCATCACACCCCATCGGCCCCCCTCGGCAGGGGTCGCATCAGCCTGAGGGGACCAACCCTGTTCGAGATTGCTTAGCAGGTATCCGAGACGAGCTGTTCCATGCCCTACGGCGGCCGCGGTGAACTCGCCCTGTAGGTACGCAGCTCGATCCTGCTTGACAGAAGCCACCTGGGTTTTGCGCGCGGCGATGATCTGGTCGATGCGGAGAACGCGGTCGTCGAGGAAGTCCGCGATCCGCCGCTGTTGATCGAGCGGCGGCACCCAGACCGGCATGTCGTCGAGGTCACTCTGTTGGATACGACGATCGAACGTCGTATTGGCGCGGACGAATAGCTCGTACTGCGCTCGGTAGGGAGCGCTCCTCAGCACGTGGTGGAGGTAGCGCCCATCGACCTCCGGACCCACCTTGAAAACCCGATAGTCCGGGCTCACAGACCCTGCCAACGCCGAAACTGCAATGCTCCCGCCCACTAACCACATCGGGTTAACCACGAGGTCACCCTCTGCCACCAGGAGGCTTCGCTCAACAGTGTTATCCGACGCCTGCTGCCGATCGAGACTTCCCTCCCGCGCATATAGGTACCCAGCGCTTGACAGGGAAAGCCGCTGCGCGGCCCTGACACCCACCCGCTCTTCTCTTCGAAAGATGAGCCGTCGCAAGGTGGTTCTGCGCATTGGCGAATCTCTGTACACCGCATCCAGTGCGAGCGTTGTCATAGACCCAAATCCTTCATCCAGCCTTGAATCTGCGTTTCGAGGTCGCGGATCTCGGCGGCGATTTTTTCAACAGGACGGGGCGGTTCGTAGACGTAGAACTGGCGGGTGAAGGGAATCTCGACGCCAATCTTCGTCTTCGTGTGGTCGATCCACGCGTCGGGCACGTAGGGGCGAATCTCGGATTCGAGGTGCGCCCCGGCCGTCTCGCGCAGGGCGGTCTCACGGGCATCGGGGTCGAGGGAGAACCAGCCGTCAGGCAGGGGCACGTTCTCGGCGTCGCGCAGATCGGGGTCGGGCTCGGGCTGCCCCTTCTTCGTGACGATCGGCGCGTCGGAGTCGGCCACGGCACACGCGGCGGCGAACTTCTTGCGCTGCGCCGCCGTCAGCTTCGCGATCGCGTCGGCCTCGGCCAGCAGTGCCTTCTCCGTCTCGAACCGCTGACCGACCAGCGGCGCGAACACGTCGAACGGCGCATCGGCGACGGCCTCCGTCGTCACCTCCCAACGGCGGCGCATCGGACGCTCCACCGTGATGCGCTGGAACCCGAACGCCTCGCGCGGCAGCACCTTGACGCGCGCATCGCCGTCCGCCTCGTCGAGGGCGCCGCCGTAGAGGCGCCCGATCTCGGCGATGGCGTCGGCCGTCAGCTCCTTGCGCTTGTCGCCGAGCGATTTGCGCATCTTCGTGCCCATGGCGCGGGCGTCGACGAGCTTGACGAGGCCGCGGTCGGCGTCGGCCTTGTCGTTCGTCAGGATCCACACGTACGTCGAGATGCCGGTGTTGTAGAACATCTGATCCGGCAGCGCGACGATGCCTTCGAGCCAGTCGTTCTCGAGGATCCACTGGCGGATGCGCGACTCCCCCGAGTCGGCCGCGCCGGAGAACAACGGCGAACCCGACAGCACGATGCCGACGCGCGAACCCGTCGGCTTCATCTTCGAGAGCATGTGCTGCAGGAACAGCAGTGAGCCGTCCGACGAGCGCGGCAGCCCCGCGCCGAAGCGCCCGTTCATGCCCTGCTTGGTGTGCTCCTCCTTGATGGGGGCGGCGTACCCGGCCCAGTTCACGCCGTAGGGCGGGTTGGCGAGGATGAAGTCGAAGTGCTCACCGCTGAACGCGTCCTGCGTCAACGAGTTGCCGTTGCGCATCTGCTTGGGGTCGATGTCCTGCATCATGAGGTCCGATTGCGCGATGGCCCACGTCTCGTCGTTGAGCTCCTGGCCGTAGACCTTCACCTCGGTTTCGGGGTTGAGCGCCCTCATGTGCTCCATCGCCGTCATGAGCATGCCGCCGGTGCCCGCTGCGGGGTCGTAGACGGTGCGCACCGGCAGGGGGCTCTCGACGAGTTCGCGGTGCGCTTCGCCGCCGACGAGCAGCTCGACCATGAGGCGGATCACCTCACGCGGTGTGTAGTGCTCACCAGCCGTCTCGTTGCTCATCTCCGAGAAGCGCCGCAACAGGTCTTCGAAGATGTAACCCATTGCCTCGTTGCTCACGACGCTGGGGCGCAGGTCGAGGTCGGCGAAGTCGGCGAGTACGCGGTAAAGGATGCCCGCGCGATCCATGCGGGCGATCTTGTCGTCGAGGTTGTACGCCTCCATGACGACGTACGCGTCGCTGCTCAGACCGCGGATGTAGTTCGACAGGTTCTCCGCGAGCGCCTTGTCGTCGCTGAGCAAGCTCGTGAACGTGAAGCGCGAGATGTTGTAGAACCGCTGCCCCGCCACCTTCTTCAGCATCATCGCCTGCGGGGCGGCGATCGTCTCGAACGTCTTCGCCTTCGCGAGCACGGCGGGCTTGGTGTCGACGAGCACCGCATCCATGCGGCGCAGCACGAGCAGCGGCAGCATCACCTGGCCGTACTCGTGCTGACGGAACGTGCCGCGCAGCGTGTCGGCGACCTTCCAGACGAACGCGACCTTGTCCTCGAAACCCTGCGGTGATGCCATGCGGGCCATTCAATCAGCACGCCCAGCGCGATCGGGCGTCAACGTGCGCGCACGTCCTCCACGTCCAGGGGAAGCCGCAAGGCGGCGTCCGGCCACCATGGGCCCGATCGGGGTCTGCATGGCGCGCGGAGCGGGCGGGGGGGCGAAGCCCGAACGCGTCAGCTGGACCTGCTGCTGATGCCGTGGATCTCACTCGTCACGTGAGTCATCGTGTCAGGTGCTGAACGCGCCTCGACGCTACGGCAGGTTCATGCGGATCTGCCGCATGAGGTCGGGGTACGGGTCGACGAGGGTGCGCTCACCACGCGCCTCGCGGACGACGTTCTGCAAGAGCTCGCCCGGGAGGTAGTAGCGGCCGCGGCCGCGCGTCGGCCCCTCCGGGCTGAGCAGCCCCGCCGTGGCCAGCGCCGCCAGATCACGTGTCGCTGTGCGTTCTTCCACGCCGGTGCGGTTGACGTAGGTGCTGCGCCGGATGCGGATGCCCAGGGCAGCGTCGAAGAGTGCGTCGACCGAACGCTCGGGCACCCCTGTCGTCGCCACGAGATCGTCGAGCGCGCTCCAGACGTTCTCCGCGTCGCGGAAACGGCGCCGGAGCGTCTGGGCCTGCTGGTGGTGGGCTCTGAGGGAGAACTTCACCCACGCCGACGCGTCGCGCTGGGGGTTCCAGGCACCCTGCCCCGTCGCGGCCAGGACGTCGTAGTAGGCCCGCGTGTTGGCGCCCAACCACTCCTCGATGCTGGAGAACTCCGGCTCGAGAATGTCGTCGGTGGCGAGTACCAACGTCTGCAGGACGCGGGCCATACGTCCGTTGCCATCACGGAAAGGGTGGATCATGACGAAGTTCAAGTGAGCCATGGCACCACGAACCATGCTGTGCTCCCCCGATGACGCACTCATGGCGCCGACCATGGCGTCGATGAGGGCCGGCACGTCGTCCGGATCGGGCCCCTCGTAGACGTTCGCTCCGGTCGATTCGTCCTGAACGTAGATGGCTGCCCGCCGGAACTCGCCGGGGCTCTTCGACAGGTCATGTTCGAGGAGCATGAAGTGCATCGTCCTGAGCGTGTGAGCATCGAGAGCGAACCCCGGCAACGTCGCCATACGCAGCACGTACGTGAGCACGCGCCGATAGCCCTCGATCTCCTTCCACGTGCGCTCATCCGCCGTCAGCGGCTCATCGCCCTCGACTGCAGCCGCCGCATCCTCGGGGGTCACGTCGTACCCCTCGATGCTGTTCGACCCCCTGATGGCACGCGCTTGGGTCGTCCGGCGCAGGCCCCCGGACCATCGTTTCGGGGCGCGCAGCACAGCGGCCATCTCGCGACGGATGGCATCGATCTCGTCGAGCACAGCGACGTCGACCTCGTCGAGGTCCGGTGTCTCGTACAACATGGCCACCCCTCCGTCGTGTCCCGATGTCTCGATGTCGTTTGCATTAGGACATAGAGACAGTAACCCGCCGCGTCGTTTGCATTAGGACATAGAGACAGTAACCCGCCGCGTCTCTATGTCCTAATGCAAACGACATAGAGACATGACTGCCACAGGATGCACCCACACCTCCGCCGCGTGTCGCGAACCCCCGTCAGCGCGCGGATGCGCGAGGATGAGCGATGCACCCTGCCCGGGCACCGGGCGTCAGCGAGCTAGTGAGGAAGCGCAGTGGCACGCACGAAGAAGCCCGAGATGCCGGACGAGGACATCGTCGAGAACATCATCGACATCGATGTCGAGGACGAGATGCGGGCGGCTTTCCTCGAGTACAGCTACTCCGTCATCTACTCGCGTGCCCTTCCCGACGCGCGTGACGGGCTCAAGCCGGTGCAGCGGCGCATCCTGTTCTCGATGGACGAACTCGGCCTGACGCCGAACAAGAACCACGTCAAGTCCTCGCGCGTCGTCGGCGAGGTCATGGGCAAGTACCACCCGCACGGCGACTCGGCGATCTACGACACGCTCGTGCGCATGGCGCAGGACTTCACGATGCGCCTGCCGCTGATCGACGGCCATGGCAACTTCGGCTCGCTCGACCAGGGCCCCGCGGCGTCGCGTTACACCGAGGCGCGTCTCGCGCCCGCATCGCTGACGCTCGTGGCCGGCCTCGACGAGAACACCGTCGACTTCGTGCCCAACTACGACGACTCGCTGCAGCAACCGTCCGTCCTGCCCGCCGCGTTCCCGAACCTGCTCGTCAACGGCGCGAGCGGTATCGCCGTCGGCATGGCGACGAACATGGCGCCGCACAACCTCGGCGAGGTCGTGCAGGCCGCGGTCCACCTCATCAAGAACCCCGACTGCAGCCTCGACGACCTCATGCGCTTCGTGCCGGGCCCCGACCTGCCGATGGGCGGGCGCATCATCGGCCTCGACGGCATCCGCGACGCCTACCTCACCGGCCGCGGTACGTTCCGCACGCGCGCGACGGCGACCATCGAGAACGTCACGCCGCGCCGCAAGGGCATCGTCGTCACCGAACTGCCGTACCTCGTCGGGCCCGAGAAGGTCATCGACAAGATGAAAGACCTCGTCGGGCAGAAGAAGCTGCAGGGCGTCTCCGACGTCAAGGACCTGTCCGACCGCCACCACGGCCTGCGCCTCGTCATCGAACTGAAGAACGGCTTCAACCCCGAAGCGGTACTCGAGCAGCTCTACAAGCTGACGCCGATGGAGGAGAGCTTCGGCATCAACAACGTCGCACTCGTCGACGGCCAGCCGCGCACCCTCGGGCTCAAAGAGCTGCTGCGCGTCTACACCGACTTCCGCATCGACGTCGTACGCCGGCGCACCACGCACCGCCTCGGCAAGAAGGAGGACCGCCTCCACCTCGTCGACGGCCTGCTCATCGCGATCCTCGACATCGACGAGGTCATCCAGATCATCCGCTCCTCCGACGACTCCGCGACGGCGCGGGCGCGCCTCATGCAGGTGTTCGACCTGTCCGAGGCGCAGGCGACGTACATTCTCGACCTGCAGCTGCGCCGCCTGACGAAGTTCAGCCGCCTCGA
>NZ_DCNR01000021.1:17724-19114 GCF_002322065.1 Dermacoccus sp. UBA1591
CGGCATCCAAGTCGTCGATGCCGCTGGAGATCCCCGACGACCCGTGCTGGGTGCTGCTGTCGTCAACCGGCCTCATCGCGCGCACCACCTCGGCCGATCCGCTGTCGACCGACGGTGGCCGCCGCAAGCACGACGTCGTCCTCGCCGCCGCGCGCACCAGCGCGCGCGGTGAGTTCGGCGTCGTCACGTCCGCAGGTCGGCTGTTCCGTGTCAGCGCGCTCGAACTGCCGCACCTCGTCGACACGCACGCAGCGCCCGTCCTCGACGGCGGCGCGCCCGTCGCCGCGTTCGTCGACCTCGCACCCGGCGAGAAGGTGCTGACGGTGACGTCGCTGCGCGCCGACTCCCCCGGCCTCGCACTCGGTACCGCAGCGGGCGTCGTCAAGCGCGTGACGACGGAGTACGCGAACAAGCCGATCATGGAGGTCATCACGCTCAAGGGCGACGACGTCGTCGTCGGTGCCGTCGAACTGCAGACCGGCACCGAGGAGCTGACGTTCGTCACGAACGAGGCGCAACTGCTGCACTTCAACGCTGCGAACGTGCGCCCGCAGGGCCGCACCGGCGGCGGTGTCGCCGGCATCAAGCTCGGTGCCGGCGCACGAGCGATCTTCTTCGGCTCCGTCTCGCGCGACGGCATCGTCGTCACCGGCGCGGGGCACCCGGGCTCGCCGAACGGTGAGATCACCTCGCTCAAGGTCGCACCGTTCACCGAGTTCCCCGCCAAGGGACGCGCGACAGCCGGCGTCCGCGCCCACCGCTTCCTGCGCGGCGAGAACCACCTGGCGTTCGCGTGGGTCGGCTCCGCGCCGGCGCGCGCGGCGGATGCTTCGGGCAAGGCGATCGGCAAGCTGCTCACCCTCGACGACGCCGACGGCAAGCGCGACGGTTCCGGCGACACCGCCCCCGGCCAGATCGCCGCGATCGGCACGACGGCCCCCTACGCGTCGGTGGCCGCCGACGCGTCGTCCGCCGAAGTGGCCGAGCAGACGCCGGTGACGGCGGGCGAAGAGACGGGCGACGGTGCGATCGGCGACGACGGCAGCCGCCTCAGTCTGTTCGACGGTGACGACGCCTGACGTTTGACGGGGTGGGTGCTGGCGCGGGGCGTTGCGGGCCTCTATGGCGGCCCCTGGTGCAGTTCGCATCGACAGCTGAGTCACGTGGTTACCGCTGTGTCAGTCAGGACTGACTCAACGATCACCAAGTGACGCAGCTGCGTCGCCTCCATCCGTTGATGGCGACGGTGGCACTCCGAAGCCACCGCGGCGCATCAGCCTGTGTTGGCCAGCTGAGTCAGTTGTTCGCCCGTGCGGCAGTCAGGACTGACACAACCACCACCACGTGACGCAGCTGCGGCGGGCGCGCCGGGTGACGGCCAGGGTTCTGC
>NZ_DCNR01000021.1:19335-38455 GCF_002322065.1 Dermacoccus sp. UBA1591
TGGCGCGCCTCTAGGCTGGGGGCATGATGACGTCACCCAGTTCGTGCTCGCTCGATTGGGAAGCGGCCGGCATGCCTGCGTGGGGGACGGCGAAGGTGGCACGCGTCATCGTCGCCGTCGAGGTGCCGGGCGCGTGGGGACGCGATGCCGTCGGCGATTCCGGGCTGCCGCAACCTGCGGACACAACGCTGTACCTCATCCGTCGTGTCGGGCGACATGCCGTGGCGGGTGAGACGGCCCGGGTGTTCGTCGGCGGTGGTTTCGGTGACGAACCGTGGCTCGTCGAAGCTACCCTGCGACGCGAAGACGTGACAGGTCTGCTCACCGGCGATGTGGCAGATCGCGCGAGGTTGGCGTGTTTCGGTTTCGCCGCACGCCCCGAGCCTGTGCTGCTCGTGTGCACGAACGGCCGCCGCGATGCCTGCTGTGCCGTCCGTGCCCGGCCCGTCGCGGAGGCTGCGCATGCCGCCGCACCCGACAACGTGTGGGAGGTCTCGCACATCGGCGGACATCGGTTCGCGCCGACGGCAATCCATCTGCCGAGCGGCCAGACGTTTGGCCGGCTCACTGGTCAGGCGGCCGCTCAGCTCGCGACGACGACGATGACTTCGACGCTCGATCCTGCTGTGCAGCAGTCTTTCTCATCGACCACACACCGCGGGCGAATCGACCTGCCGCCCGTCGCTCAGGTGGCAGAGACGTGGTGGCGCGAGCGCCATCCGGGCCTGACGATGGCCCCCGTCAACGACATCGGGGTACCCGTAGCCGACCGCCAGGACGGGTGGCTCGTCTCCCTGCCCGACGGAACGACCCTGGCCGTCACGTCGGTCGTCGGTGAGCCGCTTCGCGACTCGTGCCTCAAGGACGCGAAACCGTCCGCGTCCTACAGCGCGCGGGTGAGCTGAGTTCTCCTCGATCACATGCTCAGGGCGTCATGCCTTCGTCGACCCGCCTGCCTCCGTGTTGACGGCACTGTCAGGCGCAGCATCGGCTGTTGAATCGGCCCCCGCGAGTTCGACGGGGTCGCGCTGGCCCGGTGGGTCGTCATTCGTCGCAGAGTCGTCGTCGTCGAGATCCTTCTTCGCGTCGCGTTGCGCGGCGTCGAGCGTCGAGCTCTTCACCTCGTAGCGCGTCTTGTAGAGGTCGAGGATGGCCATGGCCGTCGCGGCGGCGGGCACACCGAGCAAACCGCCGGCGAGGCCGAACATGTTCGCGCCGGCGAGGGCGGATGCGAACGAGACGGCCGGGTGGACGTCGACGGCGCGTGCGCTGATGTTCGGCTCGATCGTGACGTTCTCGACCTGCTGGTAGACGATCGCGAAGATGAGGATGAACAGGCCGGTGATCGGTTTGTCGCTCGTCGCGCCGACGAGGACGGGCAGGACGATCGAGATGTACGTGCCGATGTTGGGCACGAACTGCGCGATGATGCCCGTCCACAACCCGAGCGCCAGCCAGTACGGCATGCCGATGAGCATCATGAACGTGCCGTGAATCGTCGCCGAGATCGTCGCGAGGATGAAGCGCGCCGCGACGTACCCGCCGACCTTTGCGACGAACACCTCCCACACCGTCAGCACGACGCGCTGCTGACGCGGCGGGAACAGCCCTGCCACCCAGGTGCGCAGACGCGGTAGGCCGGCCGAGATGTAACAGGTGAAGAAGATGAGGACGAACAGGTTGAACGCCGTGGACACGACGCTCGTCACGAGCCCGAGGACGCCGCCGGCCAGCTGCGAACCGTAGTTCGCGACGTTGTCGGGCGTCAGGTTGACGCTCGAGAGCAGCTTGTTGATGTCGTAGTCGGTGTCGAACTTGCGGTTGACCCAGTCGACGCAATCCGTGACGAGGCCGGGCGCCGCACTGATGAGCGCCTGCACCTCGTCGACGAGGAGGCCCCCGAACGCGGCGAAGAACCCTACGACGGCGCACGCCAGCAGCAGGACGACGAGACCCGTCGCGAGCGCACGCGGCATGTGCTTCGCGAAGCGCGACACGGCCGGTTCGATGGCTGCGGCGAGGAAGAACGCCATGACGACGTTGAAGACGACCGAACCCGCCGACCCCGTCAGATAACCGAGGGCGGTGAGCAGGGCGAGGGCGCCGATGACGATCCAGGTGGCATGCCACACCGACTTGAGGTCCAGAGAGACCTTGAGGTGCTGCGGTTCGTCGTCACCGACATCGGCGCGCCTGAACAGTGTCATGTCGTCGTCGTTTCGCTCGCTGAGTGATCTGGCGTGATCCTCTCACGAGGTGGTGACATCGACATGTTCCTTGGGCCGCGCCGCCCTACGATGCCTGCATGCCCCGATTGCACATCGCCCAGAACGACCGTGCCGACGCCGTCATCTCGGAGCGTCTGTTCGGGCTGCTCGTCGGAATGCTGCTCGAGCAGCAGATCGCGATGGAGGTGGCGTTCTCCGGCCCCGCCAAGATCTACGACCGGTTCGGCACGCTCGATCCGACGAAGATCGCCGCGATCGAACCGGGTGAGTTCGTCGAGAAGTGCACGACGCCTCCCGCCCTTCACCGTCACGGCCGCTCGATGGCAGAGCGCGTGCAGAAGCTCGCCGCCGTGCGCGACGACTACGACGGCGGCACCCACCCCATATGGGCGACGGACGACGCCGCCGACTCGCTGCAGAAGGTTCGCGAGACGAAACGTGAGATGAAGGCGGCGAAGAAGGCCGCAGCCCGATCGTGACGGCGGCGTCAGCGGCACCTCGCCGACGTTGGGCGAGGGACGCCGCGCTGCCAGGGGGGCTCAGGTGCGCAACCACGCCACGAGACCCGCGCAGCCGCACGCCCACAGGACGCTGACGAACGTGCCGATGATGAACCGTTCGGCGACGGCCGACTTCTCGCCGCTGCGCAGCTCCGGATAACGCCCGAGCCCCTTGACGGCGAGAACGATCGCGATCGCCTCCGGCCACGACGCGACGAGCCCCGCGAAGATCGCCAACCGCTCAAGCGCACCGATCCACGCGCCGCCGCGCAGGATCGTGGCGGCCTGTTCGACCCCGTCCGAGGACTCCGGCAGGCTCTCCCCCACCTCGGACGACCGACGATCGACGCTGCGGAACACGAGCGTCGTCATGACACCACCACCCGCGAGCGCCAGTGACCCGAACAGCGTGACGACGAGAACACCCCTGACATCCATGGCCCGACGGTAGACGCCGCCACCGACAGTGGTGAAGACACAGGCCGGGACGACCCGTTCCGTCAGGCGCAACGCCGAGCCGGGTGAGGGCCGGGCTGGTGATCCGAGCGCGCCCACAGCCGTCATGCCGCGGGCGCACACGCTCAGACCATGTCGCCTCTCGAGCGGCGCCGCCCCTCAGCAGGGCTGAGCGCGCGCAGCGTCCATGAGGCGCGTGGCGAGGCGCATGCCGGCGTCGCTCTCCTCGACGGCTGCGGCCCGCGCGCGTTGGCTGACGGCCGAGGGGGTGATGTCGAGTGCGGCGGCGACCTCGCGCCCCGTCAGCCCCTGCCCCAAGAGTTCGGCGACAGCCCACCCCGCAGGTGTGCGGCGATGCCAGAGCAGGTGCAGCAGCGCCAACGCCGCGTCGAGGTCGGCCCCCGCCTCGGGCGCCGAAGGAGCCCGAACGGCCACGCGCGCCGGCACGAGCCGGGACGCCTCGACCGCCTCACGCGCCGCGATGAACGCCTCACCCGAGGCGGCACGCACATCGTCGGGTACGGGCGTCACGACCGCGCCGATGCCGACCCCCACCCGCCAGCACCCGAGGCGCGCCAGCTGTTCGAGCGCCTCGACCGTATCGCTCGAACGCGTGAACAGGGCCTGGATCTCATCCCCCGCCGTCCGCGCGAAGCCGCGCGCAGACCCCCCGCTCGACGGGAGGGCGCGCAGCGCTCGCAGGGCGGAGGGCACGGCGTCGTCGCCAGAGCGGCTGTCGACCTGATCCGCCGTCAGCACCACGAGAGAGGATCGGAGTGAAGGCATAAACCTAAACTAGCGGAAGTTAAGGGGAAAAACTTCATTCGTAGAATCGTCCAGATCGACCATCCGCCGACGCTCAGCCTGACCACAGGGCGCCAGAACGACGGGGACGGCCCCACTCCCCCGGCCAGCCGTCATCGCGGACACCCCTGCCCGAGACCGACGAAGCCAGATGACGGTTGCCGCACCCCGCTCGGCCCGGCGCGCCCCACGAGTCAGGCAGCGAGTCGATACCGCCGGAAGGACGGGACGAGCAGGCCCACGAGCACGACACCGATGACGACGCACACGCCGCCGAGCCACGCCGTCGTCGCCGCTCCGATCGCGGTCGCGCCGGCGCCGTGGATGACGTCCGCGATGCGTGGGCCGCCGGCGACGACGACGAGGAACACGCCCTGCAGCCGCCCGCGCACCTCGTCGCTCGCGGCCGTCTGAAGCATCGACGTGCGGAAGGCCGCGGAAACCATGTCGGCCGCACCTCCGATGACGAGGGCGATGAACGCGAGCCAGAACACGACGTCGACGCGCCCGTTCGCGAGCGCTACCGCCGCACCGAACCCGATGATGGCGAGGCCCCACACGAGCACCGCGGCCAGCACGGCGACGCCGTGTCGTCGCACGCGCGACACCCACCCGGAGAACACGCCGCCGAGCACGGCGCCGACAGGGATCGCCGCGAACAGCCACGCGAACGCGAAACCACCCCCGAGCGGACCGCCGAACGACTCGTGCGCGATCTGGGGAAACTCCGAGCGCGGCATGCCGAACACCATCGCGATGAGGTCGACGACGAAGCTCGCGAGCAGGACGGGGTGACGCGTCAGGTAGCGCAACCCGTCGAGAACCGACGAAAAACCGGCCTTGATGACCTCACCGATCGGCGGCAGCGCGGGCATGCGGAACACGGCCCACAGCGTCGAGAGCAGGCAGATCGTGTCGATCGCGTACATCCACGAGAACCCGAGCACGGGGATGAGCGCGCCGGCGAGCAGCGGGCCGGCAATGCCACCGGCCATCGCGACCGTCATGAGCAGCGAGTTCGCGGCGGGCAGCAACTCGGGTTCGAGCAGGCGCGGCAGCGACGACTGCAACGCCGGTTGATGCAGCGCGAACAACGCCTGCTGTGCTGCGAACAGGCACAGCAGCACCCAGACGTTGACGCCGCCCGCTGCCGCCTGCGCCCAGAACAGCGCACTCGCGACGACCAAGCCGCCCGAGGTGAACATCAGGATCCGTCGACGATCGTGCGCGTCGGCGAGCGATCCGCCGTACAGGCCGAACACGATGAGCGGCACGAGGCCGAACAACCCCGTCAGCCCGACGTAACTCGAATCGCGCGTCTGCGCGTAGATCTGCGCGGGCACGGACACGATCGTCAGCTGGGCGCCGATGACGGTGACGATGTCGGCGATCCACAACCGCCGGAAGGCGGGGTTGCGCAACGGCCGCGTGTCGGCGAGAACCGAGCGAAACCGTTGCAGCCGAGTCGAACTCATGCGTCGATGCGCTCGGTATCGAGATCGCTGGCGCTGGAGATGATGAAATCCTTGCGCGGCGCGACCTCGCTGCCCATGAGCAGGTCGAACACCTGCTCGGCCATCTCGGCGTCCTTGAGCGTGACACGACGCAGCGTGCGGTGGCGCGGGTCCATCGTCGTCTCCGCGAGCTGGTCGGCGTCCATCTCACCGAGGCCCTTGTAGCGCTGCGGCTGCTTGAACGTGCGGCCCTTCTTCTCCCACGCCGCGACGGTGGCTCGCATCTCGTCCTCGGAATAGGTGTAGATGACCTCACCCTTCGCGCGGCCCTGCGCGCTCACCTCGAGACGGTGCAGCGGCGGCATCGCGGCGTACACGCGCCCCGCCGCGACGAGCGGACGCATGTAGCGGAAGAACAACGTCAGCAGCAGCGTGCGGATGTGGGCGCCGTCGACGTCGGCGTCCGTCATGAGGATGATCTTGCCGTAGCGCACCATGTCGAGGTCGAAACTGCGCCCCGAACCCCCTCCGACGACCTGGATGATCGAGGCGCACTCCGCGTTCTTCAGCATGTCGCCGACGGACGCCTTCTGCACGTTGAGGATCTTGCCGCGGATCGGCAGCAGCGCCTGGTACTCCGAGTTGCGCGCCGCCATGCCCGTACCTAGCGCCGAGTCGCCCTCGACGATGAACAGCTCGCTGCGCTCACCGTCGGTCGAGCGGCAGTCCTTCAGCTTGCCCGGCAGGCTCGAGGACTCGAGCGCCGTCTTGCGACGCTGCGTCTCCTTGTGGGCGCGCGCGCTGATGCGCGACTTCATCTCGGCGACGACCTTCTCCAGCAGTAGCGCGGCCTGCGCCTTGTCGTCACGCTTCGTCGACGTCAGGTGCGCGCTCAGCTCTTTCTCGACGACCTTGCTGACGATGGCGCGCACGGCCGCGGTGCCGAGCACCTCCTTCGTCTGGCCCTCGAACTGCGGCTCCGCGAGGCGAACGGTGACGACGGCTGTCAGACCGGCGAGGACGTCGTCCTTCTCGACCTTGTCATTGCCGACCTTGAGCTTGCGCGCGTTGACCTCGAGCTGCTTCTTGAACACCTTCATGAGCGCCTGCTCGAAACCGGTGTTGTGCGTGCCGCCCTTCGGCGTCGCGATGATGTTGACGAAGCTGCGCACCTTCGTCTCGTACCCGGTGCCCCAGCGCAGCGCGATGTCGACGCCGCACTCGCGCGTCACGTCCTGGCTCGTCATGTGGCCGCTCGATTCGTCGAGCACCGGCACCGTCTCGGTGAACGACCCGCTGCCCTGCAGGCGCCAGATGCCGGTGACGGCGGCGTCGGGCGCGAGGTACTCGCAGAACTCGCTGATGCCGCCGTCGTGGAGGAAGGTCTCCTCGTGCGGGCCGTTCTCCCCCGGCGTACCGGCGAGACCCCGCTCGTCACGAATGATGATGGTGAGGCCCGGCACGAGGAAACTCGTCTGACGAGCGCGCGCGATGAGCTGGTCGTAGTCGAACTGCGCGGTCTTGAGGAAGATCGTCGTGTCGGCCCAGTAGCGCACGCGCGAACCGGTGACGCCGCGCCTGGCCTTGCCGACAACCTCGAGCTGGCTGCCGGACTCGAACGGCGTGAACGGGTTCGTCGGGCTTTTCGCGAGCGGATCGGAGGAGTCGCCGTCGGCGAACGTGCCGGGCTCGCCGCGGCGGAAACTCATGCCGTACGTCTTGCTCGCACGGTCGACCTCGACGTCGAGACGCGAACTGAGCGCGTTGACGACGGACGCACCGACGCCGTGCAGACCACCGGAGGCCGTGTACGACCCGCCACCGAACTTGCCGCCCGCGTGCAGTTTCGTGAAGACGACCTCGACGCCCGACAGACCCGTGCGCGGCTCGACGTCGACGGGAATGCCGCGGCCGTTGTCGCGCACCTCGACGGAGCCGTCGGGCAGGAGGATGACCTCGATGCGGTCGCAGTACCCGCCGAGCGCCTCGTCGACGGCGTTGTCGATGATCTCCCAGAGGCAGTGCATGAGGCCGCGACCGTCGGTCGAGCCGATGTACATGCCGGGACGCTTGCGGACGGCCTCGAGCCCCTCGAGCACCTGGAGGTGGCGGGCGGTGTAGTTCTCTTGGTTCTCGCTGGGCGACACCTGGGGAATCTCCTTGACCTTCGTCACGCGCACACTCGACATGTGCCTCGACACGCTATCGGACGAACCCCGTCGTTCCGCGTCGCCACGCGCAAGCCGTCCCTCGTGGGCGCTCCGGCATGTGGTGTGCATGGTGGTGTGCGGCCGCGGGTGCACGTGGGTCGAGGCAATCGCTCGGGCACGCGAGGACGCCCGCAGATCGGAACCGGCTTCGCGGGAATGCCTCCACGTGGAAGACTGTTGTTCATTGTCGAGAACCACATTCGTGTGGGTTCACGAATACGCGTGAGACGGCCCCCGCGCCGTCCGACGAGGAGGATGGATATGACCGCAACGATGGAACAGACGATGACCGCCGCCGACCGCTGCGACCGCTGTGGCGCCCAGGCGTTCATCAAGGCCGTCATGTCCGAAGGTCTCGAACTGCGCTTCTGCGGCCACCACGGCCGTGAGCACCTCGACAAGCTGCGGGAGGTCGCCGTCGAGGTCATCGACGAAACCCCCCGCCTCAGCGAGGTCTGAGCATCTCGCCCCTTCGGCACAGCGAACCGTTCGGCCCCGCGCCCTCGATCATCGAGGCGCGGGGCCGAACGCATGCCGGGGGCACTGTCGGACGCACCCGGGCATGAGGCCTCGCGCGATGGGTGTCGTACGATCGGTGCCGTGCGACTGCCGCCGCGCGACGGCGGTGATCTCGGGCGCAGCGATGCGCTGATGGGCCATGATGAACACCATGGTGGTCTCCACAGAAACCTTGACGACGCTCGGTGCGGCCCTGCTCGTCGCGGTCGGCATCGCCGGCCTCATCGTGCCCGTCCTACCGGGCCTCGCGTGCGTCGTGCTCGGCGTGCTCGTCTGGGCCATCGGCCAGTCGAGCACGGCGGCATGGGTGGTGTTCGCTGTCGCGTGCATCCTCGCGGTCGCAGGCTATGTCGTGCAGGTTCTCGTGCCGGGGCGTCAGCTCTCGCGGGGTGGGGTCGCGCGGCGCAGCAACATCGTCGGGCTCGTGTGCGCGGTGGTCGGCTTCTTCGTCGTCCCCGTGATCGGGCTGCTGCTGGGCTTCGTCATCGGCGTGTTCTTGGCGGAGAGCGCACGACTGCGTGATCGCGCGCAGGCGTGGACAGCGACCCGCGTCGCCATCCGGGCAGCGCTGACGTCGGTGGGCATCGAACTGGCCGCAGCCGTGACGATCGCCGTCGGCTGGGCCATCGCTGCGTTCGCGCTGGCACGGTGAGCGGGGCACGCCGAGCGTCATCGCTGCAGACGAGCAGCGAACACTCACGTCAGCGACGCCGCTGCCGGTTCACCATCCCTGGTTCTCGTAGCGGCGACGCTCCCAGCGCTGCTCCATCCGCTGCATGAAGTCGCCCTGCGGACGAGGAGCCGAGGAGCGCGGCCGAGCGGTGCGCCCCGGACGAGCCATGCGCGGCATCCGCGACGCGGGGTGCGCGCCGGTCTGGGCCGTGATGCCCTCGAACGAGTTCGGGTCGACGACGTGCAGGGCGGGCCGTGACGGCGTCTGCACGGACAGCAGGGCACCCGCGGCGATGACCAGCATGCCGACGAGACCCAACCACATGTGCGAGGAGTACGTGCCGACGGCGGTGAGGCTGAGGCCTGCGAGGCAGACCGCGCCGGCGAAGAGGGCGCGCCTGCGTCGACGGCGGCGCTCCGGGTCGGCCTGCATCGTCGAGGCGAACTTGGGATCCTCGGCGGAAAGCTGCGCCTCGAGCTGCTCCAACGTGCGCAACTCATGCTCGGACAACGGCATGGTGGCCCTCCATCCCTTCGTCACCCCACATGATGCACACCTCGTGCGGCGGGTGACACATAACGTCAGTTGTAGCACTTCAGCGCGGTGCACGACGGGGAAAGTGCATCACACCCTGACCTTTCACGCCAGAGCCTGCCACCATGGGCCGCCCGTGCCCGCTCATCCGACGAGGCTCGCCGGGCGCACGATGCCTGCCCCGAAGCGCGCGCTCGCCCGATCGATCGCCCGATCCGCCTCCCGCCATCCGTTCTCACGCTCCCCGAGCCGGATCTGCCGCGACGTCTGGCGCACGTCCTTCAACCCCTGCACCCGCACCCCGACGAGCCGCACCCGCGCGCGTTGCAGGGCGAGCGCGTCGAACAATTGCGCTGCGACGTCGTAGATCTCGCGGCTGACGTCGGTGTGCTCGGGCAGCGTGCGCGAGCGCGTGATCGTCGTGAAGTCCGAGAACCTCACCTTGAGCACGACCGTCCGACCCGCGACCTGCGCCGCCCGCATCCGCGCCGCCACCCGATCGCTCAGCTTGAGCAGCTCGCGCTTGATCTCGACGGCGTCGTCGAGGTCGGCGGGAAACGTCTCGTCCGAACCGATGCTGCGCTCGGGTTCGTGCGGGACAACGCGGCGCTCGTCATGCCCCCAGGCGAGGCGGTGCAGGGTGACGCCCGCGCTCTGCCCGAGGGCGCGCACGAGCGTGCGTTCGGGCAGGTGTGCGACATCGCCGACGGTGCGCAGCCCGAGGCGATGCAGTTTCTCCTTCGTCGTCTCACCCACGCCCCACAGCGCCTCGACGGGCAGCGGGTGGAGGAAGTCGAGGGTCTCGTGGCGCTCGACGAGGAGCAGCCCGTCAGGTTTCGCGCGCGTCGAGGCCAGCTTGGCGACGAACTTGACCGGCGCGATGCCGACCGAGCACGTGATCATCTGCTCGTCCGCGACGGCGTCACGCAGTTGGTGCCCGAGCGCAACCGCCTGACGCGGTGTCGGTGCCACCCCGCTCACGTCGAGGAACGCCTCGTCGAGTGAGATGGGTTCGACGAGCGGCGTCACCTGAGCGAACAGGTGCATGACGGCTCCCGAGATGCGCGAGTACAGCTCGGCGTCGGGTGGCAGCACCACCGCCTGCGGGCACAGCCTGCGCGCGCGCCCCATGGGCATGCCGGAGTTCACCCCGGACCGTCGCGCCTCGTACGTGGCGGACAGCACCACCCCGCGACCCGCACCCCCGACGATGACGGGGGTGCCCACGAGTTCGGGGCGCTCGATGAGCGACGCCGAGGCGTAGAAGGCGTCCATGTCGACGTGCAGGATCATCGTTTCCATCCTCCTGAGCTTCCCGGGCTCGCGTGCCACAGGTGTGACGGAGCCTCACCCTCGCCGGGCAGTTCGGCGCGCGAGGCACGAAGCGCCTCCCCCGCCGGTTTGATGTCGGTGTACGGCGACTGCGCGAACCCCGACGCGTGCACGAGCTGACGCCGCCCGCGCGCGGCCCCGACCGAGCGCTCCGCCCCGCGCCGCTCGCTCTCCTCGACGAGACGGTGGACCCCGGCCTCGCCGTCGTGCTCCCACGCCTTCCACGCCTGCGCCAGATCCCACGCTCCCGTCGCGCGGATCGAGACCCCACGCGGGCCGGTGCGGCGCACGACGCCCCGCACGAGGAGCATCCACGCGTGGAAGACCGTGTCGGCGTAGGGGCCCTGGACGTCCTCGAAGAACGTCGCGTCGGCCGGGCCCGTACCGTCGTCGACGGTGAGGAAGATGACGCGTCGCCCCGAACGCACCGGCGGTGTCTGCGTGGCGACCTTGATGCCGGCGCACCACACCGTCTCGCCGCCGTGCAGCGACGCGAGGTCACAGGCCCGGCTGACGCCCAACGCCCGCACGAGAGGCGCGTAGAACTGCATGACGTGCCCGCTGACGTCCAACCCGAGGATGTCGAGCTCGGCCCGCACCTTCTCGGCCGGGGTGAACTCGGGCAGGCCACTGCTCACCGCCTCACCGTCGTCGAGCATGTCGAAGGCCAGCTGCGAGCCCTGCGTCTCGTACCGCTCGTGCGGCCGTCGCCCCTGCGCCTGACGACGCGCCGCCTCGACGCTGTCGAAAGCCATCACCGTTCCTGCGGCCCCGTCCGCGTTCACAGACGCGCCCACGCCCGGGGCCGAACTGATCATGCGACGGCGAGCGCCACGCGTCAGACGCGCCGAGGCGTGCCGATCCAACCGTTCGAGGTCGTCGAGCTCGAGCAGCAGATCTCGCCGCGTCGGTGCGCCGCATACGCCGGGTCGTCCGGTGCCGTGCAGTGCGTCGAAGGCGCCGACGAGCAGCAACCGCTCGACGACGGGCCGGCTCAGACCCGCCCGGCGCCACACGTCCGTCAGGCTCGTGTAGGGCTGGCCCTCCACGAGTGACGTCATCTCGCGCTCGCTCATACCCTTGACGTCGAGGAAACCGATGCGCAACCCGAGATGGTCGTCCTCGCTGCCCTCGCCCGGCACGCGCTCGATGCGGTACTCGCGGCGCGAGGCGTTGATGTCGACGCCCAGCACGGGCACGCCGAACGTCCGCACGTCGGCGAGGATGAGTCGCTTGGGGTACATCCCCGGGTCGTGGGTGAGCACGCCTGCGACGAACGCGGCGAGGTGATGGGTCTTCAACCACGCCGACTGATAGGTGGGGACGGCGAACGCGGCGGCGTGAGCCTTGCAGAAACCGAACGAGGCGAACGCGGCGAGCACCTCCCAGATGCGGTCGCGTTCCGCGCTCGTGTAGCCGCGGTGCTGCGCGGCCTCGCGCCACCACAGTTCGATCTTCTCCTGCCCGGTGCTCGAGCCCATCGCCCGTCGCACCTCGTCGGCCTGCGCCAGCGTGATGCCGGTCGTCTGCGCGAAGATGCGCAGCACCTGTTCGTGGAAGACGACGACACCCATCGTCTCCTCCAGCACCGGGCGCAGACTCTCGTGCAGGTACTCGGGCGGCGCCCACCCCTGCCGCGCGCGCAGGAACGGGGTGATCATGTCGCTCTTGACCGGCCCGGGGCGGAACAGCGAGATGTCGATGATGAGGTCTTCGAAACGCTGCGGCCCGAACTTGCCGATGAGTTCCCGCTGCCCGGGCGACTCGATCTGGAAGCACCCCAGGGTGCGCGTCGTGCGGATGAGCTCGAAGGTGGCCTCGTCGTCGAACGGCACGCACTCGGGGTCGTCGAGGTCGACGACGGCACCCTCGACGCGTTCGATCTCGGCGACGGCGTGGGCCATGGCCGACTGCATGCGGATGCCGAGCACGTCGAGCTTGAGCAGCCCCAGCGTCTCGACGTCGTCCTTGTCGAACTGACTCATCGGGAAACCGAGCCAGCTCGCCTCCATCGGCGTGCGCTGCGCCAGCCCGGCGTTCGACAGGATCACCCCGCACGGATGCAGCGCGATGTGCCGCGGCAGCCCGTCGAGGCGCTCGACGAGGTCGAACAGCCGGTCGAGCTCCGGTTCGGCGAGCCCGCGCGCCCGCAGCTCGGGCAACTCCTCGATCGCATGCCGCACGTCACGGGCCGCGACGTGCGGGAAGGCCTTCGCGATGACGTCGACGTCGGCCGGCACCATCCCGAGCGCGGCACCGGCGTCACGGATGGCGTGGCGCACCCGGTAGGTCTCCATCATCGACACGCACGTCACCCGCTCCCCGCCGAAGCGCTCCATGATGCGTTCGTAGATCTCGGTGCGGCGCGCCGACTCGACGTCGATGTCGATGTCGGGCAGCGACGCGCGGGCCCTCGTGCAGAACCGCTCCATGAGCAGTCGGTGCTCGATGGGGTCGACCCCGCTGATGCCGAGCAGATAGGTGATGAGGCTGCCCGCGCCCGACCCGCGGGCCGCGACGCGCCCGCCCATGTCGCGGATGAGGTCGCAGACCTGCGCGACGGTGAGGAAGTACGTCGGATACCCGAGGTGACGCACCACGTCGAGCTCCTCCTCGAGCCGCTCCAGCACCTCGCGCCGTTTCGCCTTCGACGCGTGCGGGTAGCGTCCGTTCACCGCGGCGTGACAGCGCTCGCTGAGCACCCGCTGCGGGTCGGTGCCCATCAGGCCCAGCACCTCGACCTCGGGCAGGTGCACCGCCCCGATGCCGATGTCTCGGAACGGGTGCTGGACGCACGCCTGCGCCAGTCGGTCGCTCGCCCCGATGAGCTCGAGCGCGGCGCCGAGATCACCCAGCCCTTCGGCGAGCGCCTCGGCCTGCGCCAGCATCTGCGCCTCAGGGCGCAGATGGCCCTGAACGCTCGTGCGATCCAGGTGACGCAGGTCGAGCGCCACCCCACGGCGCGCCGCGTCGAGGACGTCGGCAGTGATCGCCTCGTCGACCTCACCATGGCGCACCCAGCCGCTCAGCACGGCGGGCACGCCGCACCGACGGGCGAGGCGCCACAGGTTCGTCGCGTGACGCCGACTGGCCATCGCCTCGGGCGGGCCGTCGTGGCAGGCCACCTCGAGGGCGAGCGCACCGTGCGGGAGAGCGGTTCGCCAGCGACGCACCAGGGCCTCGGCCTCGGCGTGACGACCGCGCAGGAGTGCCTGCCCGACGTCCGAATCCGGGCCGAGGAGCACCGTGAGTGCCGGCTGGTTCGGTTCGCTCTCGTGCGTGACGTGCGCGGCCACCCGGTCGAGACTCGTGGCGGGCGCGCCGCGCTCACCGCTCAGATGAGCGTCGGTGACGAGACGGCACAGCTGGGCCCACCCCAGCCCCGGCGCGAGCCCCGACGCCGCACCGCGGGCGAGGACGGTGACGCGCGGGCTCCGCTCGTCCCGCGCCGGGCCACCCTTGGCGGGGGTACGCGCCCGCAGCACGCGCTCGGGCGCCAGCGCGAGGTCGACGCCGAGGATCGGCTCGAGGCCTGCGGCGGTGCACGCCTCGACGAACTTGACGCTGCCGTACAGACCGTCGCGGTCGGTGAGCGCGAGGCGTCCGTACCCGAGCTCGGCGGCGCGGGCGACGAGTGTCGCGGGTGGGGTCGTGCCGTACTGCAGCGAGTACGACGAGGCGACCCGAAGGTGCGTGAACTGCATGGTTCACCTCACCTGGACCGGGGTCATGCGCGAACCGACCGGCGCGAGCGGCGGGAGACCGGCGTGCTCGAGGACGATCTGCAGGAACGTCTCGGCCTGCCGCACGAGATCGTCGGCCTCTCGTGCGGCGGGCACGAGGATGCCTGCGCTCACGGCGCGGCTGCGGCGCCCGCTCTCGGTGAAGAACGCCGCCCATTCACCCAGCTCGGGCGCGTGCTGGGCAAGCGTCACCCACGCACTGCGCGGCTTGGAGCTGAGGCTGCGCGGCGCCTTCCACGCGAGCAACCCAGCAGCGGCGCGCAGCGCCGCGAGATGCGCCGCGACGTAGCGCTGCGAACTCGTCGAGACGGTGCAGGCCTCGACGAGGGTGTCGTGGGAACGCGCGACGAGGTCGAGCAGATCGGTGGAGCAGACGGCGGGGACGTCGTTCGTCGAGGTGACCGACGTCGACGTGGTCGGGGCTGTGGTCAGGGTCGTCATGGGGCACTTCCTTCGTCGATGGGGCGGGAACGGACGGTTCAGTCGATGAGCTCAGTCGGTGAGGGCGCGCAGCGACCAGCGCTCACCGTGGTGCACGAGGTGGAAGACCCCGCTCGAGGCGCGGCGCCCGGCCGTCGCCTCGACACGCCAGGTGCGTTGCTCGAGCCGGCGCTGGACGTCAGGGGCGCCCTGCTCGTCAGGTGTCGTGGGACGGGCCGGATCACGCCACCACGGCACCCGTTCACGCCAGGTGTCGAGCACCTGCGTCACTCGGTAGCGACGCCCGCGCCACTCGAAGACCACGGGCCTGCCGCACGCGTCGACCCCCATGGCGACGACGTCGTCGTACTCGCGCATCACACGACCTCCTCCTCGGTGGAGGGCAGAGCCCTCCCCACGAAAAATCGAACTTCTGTTCGATGAGAAGAATGTACGACCGACGTCTGACAACCCCGTCAGGTCGCGGTTCCCACGCCGCTACGCGTAGGCTCACGGGTAGCCGATCTGGAAAAGGAAACGCACCGTGCCCGACTCTCTCGATGCGCCGCGCCTGCTCGAACGACTGCAGGAGACCCTCGATGCCGAGGTGAGCCATCAGCGCGACGTCCTCGCCCCCCTCGGCGGCCAGACCGACCTCATGCTCGACGCCGTCGCCACCCTCCTGCGCGGAGGCAAACGTGTGCGTGCGTCGTTCCTGTACTGGGGTTACCGCGCCGCCGGTGGAGCCGACAGCGACGCCCTCGTGCGCTGCGCCGCGTCGATGGAGCTGTTCCAGGCCGCCGCGTTGCTGCACGACGACGTCATGGACGCGAGCGACACCCGACGCGGCATGCCCGCCGCGCACCGGGCGATGGCCGCCGCGCACCGCAGCCGCGGTCTCGACGGTGACGCCGACCGCTTCGGCGAGGCCGGCGCCATCCTGGCCGGCGACCTGTGCCTGACGTGGGCCGACGAGATGTACGCGACGAGCGGCCTGCCCGCCGACGAGGTCGCGCGCGGCCGCGCCGTCTTCGACCTCATGCGCACGCAGCTCATGGGCGGTCAGTTCCTCGACGTCCTCGAGGCCTCGACGCCCTGGGCGACGATGGGCACGCCCGAGCGCATCGCGCGTGCGCTGCGCGTCATCCGTTTCAAGAGCGCCAAGTACACGATGGAGCACCCCCTGCTCATCGGTGCGGCGAGCGCGGGCGCCTCCCCCGACGTCACGCAGGCCCTGTCGCAGTACGGTCTCGCGCTCGGTGAGGCCTACCAGCTGCGTGACGACCTGCTCGGCGTCTTCGGCGACCCGGCCCAGACGGGCAAGCCCGCCGGCGACGACCTGCGCGAGGGCAAGCGCACCGTCCTCGTCGCTCACCTGCTCGACGCCGCCGGTGACGAGCCGGAGGTCGGCACGTTCTTCGCCGAGCGTTTCGGCCACGACGACCTGCGCGAGGACGAGGTCGAACGCATCCGTGTGCTCGCTCGCGAATCAGGGGCCGTCGACGCCGTCGAAACGTGCATCGCCGAGGGCGCTCAGCGTGCCCGCGCGGCGTTGGACGGCGTGCGCAGCCAGGTGCCGGCCGACGCCTACGCCGCGCTGGAGGCGTTCATCGAGTCGACGACGGCCCGCACGTTCTGACGCGGCAGCTCGCGATCAGAACGCGTCCTCCATGGCGCGCTTGCGCACCTCGGCCTTGCGGCCCGCGCGCAGCATGTCGATCGGTGCCCCGTCGATCGGGAGGGTCTCGTCCGGCGTGCACAGCCAACGGATGGCCTCGTCGTCGTCGAACCCGCCGTCGTTGAGCACCGTGACGGTGCCCATGAGCGAGGCGAGCACGCCGCCGCCCTGGATGAAGGCGGCCGGCACCGCGACGACGTTGCGTTCCCCGACGCGGCTCGCGATGATCTCGCGGTCGGCGATCATCTGACGCACCTGGCGCAGCGACATGCCGAGCGCCTCGGCGAGGTCGGGTACGGTCAGCCAGTCGCCGACGAGGGTCTCGAGGTCAGGTGCGGTTGCGTCATTCACCCTCACAGGGTGCCAGAGACTCTCTCATCGGCGCACGTCGAGCGCGCCTCCACCAAAACGTCACAGCCGCGACCTAGCGTGGACACATGCCCGCCCTTCTCGCCCTGCCCGTCGCCGTCCACAGCGCCGCCCAGCCCGTGCACCACCAGCTGCGCGGCCCGCAGTCGCACGCCGAGACGCCGACGTCACACCGCGCGAACGCCGCGAAGAAGCCGGTGCGCAGGATGGCGACGACGCGCGTGCGCGCCGGTGACACCGTCTACGGCATCGCGCGACGCATGCACTCCAGCGTCGCAGCCATCGTCAAGGCGAATCCCGGCATCGAGGTGCGCCGCCTGCTCCCCGGCACGACGCTGCGCGTCCCCGTCGCTACCTCCGCCGCGCACACGCCGTCACCCCACCCGGCGACGAAGCCCACCCGCCCGGCAACGAAGCCCACCCGCCCGGCGACGAAACCCGCAGCCACGCCGCACCCGGGCCCCTCGACGCACGCCCCGAAGCCGAAGCACGTCGTCCGCTACGCCGGGACGGCGGCGGCGCGCGGCTATCCGGCGTCCCTCGTCGCCTCCGGTGACCGCCACCGCCGTCAGCTCGCCGCGGCCGACCTGCCCGGGCAGGCGCAGATCCGCGCGATGATCACCTCGACCGCGAAGCGCTACGGCGTCAGCCCGAAGCTCGCCCTCGCGATCGGCTGGCAGGAATCGGGTCACCGGCAGAGCGCCGTCTCGGTCTGCGACGCCCTCGGCACGATGCAGGTCATGCCCACGACCGGGCAGTGGGCCGGCTCCATCGTGCATCGTCACCTCGACCTGCTCGACACGCAGGACAACATCACCGCCGGCGTCGTAACGCTGCGTTTCCTCACCGAGCACGCGCACGATCAGAACGAGGCCATCGCCGCCTACTACCAAGGTCTTGGAGCAGTGCGCGCGCACGGCATGTACCCCGACACCCGCCGGTACGTCGCGAGCGTCAATACCCACATGAAGCGTTTCTCCTGACGCGGGCGTGCACAGCCGACGCACACGCGGAGCCGCCTAGACTGCGCTCGTGGAGCCGATCCAAGCCGACCCCCTCATCGGGCAGCTGATCGAACGCCGCTATCAGGTGAGAAGCCACCTGGCCGACGGCGGGATGGGGCGCGTCTACGTCGCGCACGACACACGCCTCGAGCGCGACGTCGCGTTCAAGGTGCTGCGCGCCGACCTCGCACGCGACCCCGCCTTCGTCACCCGCTTCCAGCGCGAGGCGCGCGCCGCCGCACGGCTCAGCCACCCGCACGTCGTCGCCGTCCACGACCAGGGGCGCGACGGTGACGTCGTGTTCCTCGCGATGGAACTCGTCGACGGCGTCACGATGCGCGACGTCATCAACCGTGGCGGACGCCCCACCGGCGAGCTGCTCGCACTGTTCGAGCAGGTGCTCGACGGGCTCGGCGCCGCCCATCACGCGGGCCTCGTCCACCGCGACATCAAGCCCGAGAACATCCTCATCAGCTCGCGCGGGGTCGTGAAGATCGCCGATTTCGGTCTGGCGCGCGCCGTCTCGTCGGCGCGCTCGTCCGTGAGCGCCGACAACGAGATGCTCATCGGCACCGCCTCCTACCTCGCGCCCGAGCAGGTGGAACCCGCCCGATTCGGCCACTCCGGTCCGCGCGGCGACGTCTACGCCTCCGCCCTCGTCCTCGCCGAGATGTTGACGGGGCGTCGCTCGTTCGACGGCGACTCCCCGGTCCAGGTCGCCTACCGCCACGTCCACGAAGCGCCGCATCCACCCTCGAGCGCTGACGCGTCCCTGGCCCCCCTCGACGCCTGGTTCACCCGCGCGACGAGCAAGATGCCCGCCGATCGTCCGGCCGACGCCACCGCCTCCGCCCACGAACTGCACGCCGCGCGCGCCCGGCTGACGCCCGAGGCCCTGGGTCACCCCGCCCCGCCGGCCGCCCACGTCACCGCGCCAACCGCCCAGCTTGACGTGCCGGCCGCCTCGCCGGACGCCTATGGCGTCGAGGGCACGATCGCTCCTGGTGCCATCCCATCCACCGGCCAGGACGGCGGCAGGCCGACCGGTGCCCCGACCGGCCCACAGGGTGCTGACGAAGGCCGGAGCGCGGCGCTGCGCCCTGCCCACACGCACGTCATCCCGGCGACGACCACCCAGACGCTCGGCGCGACACCCGCGGGCGGCCCGCGCCGTCGTCGTCGCTGGCCGTGGGTCG
>NZ_DCNR01000022.1:0-10445 GCF_002322065.1 Dermacoccus sp. UBA1591
GGTCGGGGCTGCGGGTCTCTGAGCCTGGAGATGGAGCGTGGCGGGGTTGGACGTCGGCGCTGCGTCACCCCTTGTCCCTCACTGGGTGAGCGCCTCGGTGCGCATCACTCGGCTCACACGCCTGCTCAATCTCCGACACGGCCCAACCGTTGCAAGCGGCCGCGAAGAGAATCGCGACGTTCTTCGTTCGCCGGTAGCTCGACGAAACGCTCGCGGTAACGCGCGAGGAGGTCGTCCTCGAGCCGGCGCACGGCACCGGGCTGGTGACGGTAGCCCATCGAACGTGAGATGCGTTCCGAGTCGACGGATTTCAGCTCGTCAGCCAGCATCGGGATCGACGTCACCTCGAGCTCCGTCAACCAGTTCGCGGCCTCGACGTACGCCTCCGGCCGGGCGAAGCCCGATGTTTCGTACCGGCCCGCGAGGAACGACGCGAGCTCGCGGGCGTCGACGCGCAACCCGTCCTCGAACCGGCCCTCACCCTGCTGCGAGAGGCCACTCGACAACGTGTCGCGAATGACGGAGAACTCACGGTCGGCGAGCTCGATGAGCCCCGCCGCCAACGTGAAACGACGATCCAGCTCATGCGCGAACTCCGCCGGCACGTCACCCTTGTACCGCGCGTCGTGCTCGAATTCCGCCCACGCGTGCTGCAGCACTGTGCGCAACTGCACCGACATGCACTGCGCCGCGTCGTACGCCGTCGCCGACGGATCGTTCGAGATCAGCATGTGACGACTCGCGTAGCCGAACCGTCCCTCGCTCGCCGTCTCACGACCCATGTCGCGATCCTCGAGCACCGTGAAGTTCTCCGCGAGCAACTGTGCGACGGGCTCGATGTCGCTGTGCACGTACGTGATGATGCGGACGCCGACCTGATCGGTGATGTCGAGCGCCGGATCGAAATCGGTGTGCCCCAACTCGCTCGCACGTCGAGCGACCTTGTCCGAGAACGATGCCGGCGACTTCGCGCGCCCCGTGATCGACAGATAGTTGATGCCGGCGTCGTCGATGATCGAACGCACCTTGCGCACCATGTCGTCCGTACGCCGCCGCGTGCGGGGATAGCGGGAGGTGTACGTCGCCATCGCGCGTTCCAGAGACCGTCGGCTCATGAAGAGCATCCAAACAGATGCAGCCCGCGCACGTCACCTGCCGGCAGCGCCCCGCGGCCGACAGGACGTCGCACTGCGCCCGACGGCCTGCCCACGTCGCCACTTCCACCACCCTGTTGCCCCGACGCTGGCGCTCCGGGCACGGCTCACGCACAGGCATTGACAGCCACCACGAGGACGCGGCGGGAGCCCACTCGATACGCTGATCGATGAGAATGACGCCGCACGTCGTGCGTCGCGCGAAAGTGAGGCACGTCCGTGGTCAACGATTCCGGTTCGAAGCGACCCCCGTCGAGGGGCGGGTCGCGTCCGTCGAACAGCGGTAGTCCCAAGGCACCCACCTCCCGCGCCGGTGCGCGGGGCGCCCAGGGCGCGAGTCCCGCGGCGCGGCGTCGACGGGGGAGCAAGAAGAAGAGCGCGCACTCGTTACCGTTCCGCATCGTGCGCGCCGCCCTGCTCGCCCTCGCGAGCCTCGTGCTGCTGGCCGTGCTCACGTTCATCGGCCTCTACCTGTTCATCGACATCCCCAAGGCCAACGCCCAGGCGACGCAGGCGGTCTCCGTCGTCTACTACGCCGACGGCAAGACGGAGATGGGCCGCTTCACGACGACGAACCGTGACCCCGTCGAGCTGAACAAGGTGCCGATCGACGTGCAACACGCGTTCATCGCCGCCGAGGACCGCAGCTTCTACTCGAACCGCGGCATCTCCCCGACGGGCATCGCGCGCGCCTTCATCAACGACTTCACCGGTGACGGTGGCAGCCAGGGCGGCTCGACGCTGACGCAGCAGTGGGTGAAGAACTACTTCCTGACGCAGGACAAGACGGTCACCCGCAAGGTGAAGGAGGTCGTCATCAGCCTCAAGGTCGACCAGGAGATGAGCAAGGACGAGATCCTGCAGGCCTACCTCAACAACGTCTACTTCGGGCGCGGGACGTACGGCATCCAGGCTGCGTCGCAGTCGTACTTCCACAAGGACGTCTCCCAGCTGACGACTGTGGAGGGCGCGTTCCTCGCCTCCGTCGTCAACAACCCGGAGAACATGGATCCGAGCGTCGGGCCCAACTCCGAGCAGCGTGCCAACGAGCGCATGGCGTACACGCTCAACGGCATGGTCAAGATGGGGTGGCTGACGGCCGAGGAACGCAACAAGGCCGTCATGCCGAAGTTCTATCCGCGTCAGCCGATCAAGTACGCGGACGGGCCGCAGGGCTACGTCATCGCCTCCGTCCGCGGCGAACTGTCGCGCAAGCTGAAGCTCAGCCAGGAGGACATCGACCGCGGTGGTCTGCGCATCACGACGACGATCGACAAGCGCGCGCAGGACGCGGCCGTCACGGCGGTGGAGAAGCACACGCCTGACACGTTGCTCGGCAAGCTGCACACCGGCCTCGTCGCCGAGCGTGCGAACGACGGCGGCGTCGTCGCGATGTATGGCGGCGCCGACTACGACCCGGTGAAGTCGCCCTACTCGGACGCAGATCAGGCGATGCTGCAGACCGCGTCATCGATGAAGCTGTACACCGCGATCGCTGCGCTGCAGCACGGCAAGTCGGTCGACACCCAGTACAACGGCAACAACTATCTGCCGATCGGTGCCGGCAAGTACGTGCAGAACAACCAGAACGAGTCGTGGGGTTGGCAGCCGATCAGCAACATGCTCGCGTACTCGATCAACACGGCGTTCGTCCGGCTCAACCGGGAGATCGGGCCGGCGAATACGCTCGAGGCGGCGCAGGCCTCGGGCATGCCGAAGACGCTCGGGGGGATGAACGACACGAACATCCTCAACGTCCTCGGCACGGGTGACAGCCGCGTCGTCGACCAGGCGACGGGGTACAACACCCTCAACTCCGGCGGCGTGTTCCATGACCGACACCTCATCTCGACGGTGAAGTCGTTCGACGGCAAGTACTCCTACACCGTCGACACCAAGGGCAAGCGGGTGTACGACAAGGCGATCGCGGACGACCTCACGTGGGCGCTCGGCAAGACGGGTGTCTACGGCACCGCGGCGGGCGCGCAGGACGAGCTCGGGCGCGCCATGGCGTCGAAGACAGGTACGGCCTCGGGCAACAAGTACCTCTGGTTCAACGGCTTCACGCCTGGCCAGATCACGACGAGTGTCGGCATGTACTACAGCACCGACGGCAAGACGGCGCAGCCGATGCAGAATCTGCCGGGTGTGACGGCGAGCGACGTCTACGGCGCGGGTCTGCCGCGCAAGGTGTGGGTCGACTTCATGGATGCCGCCCTCGAGGGGCAGAAGAAGACGCAACTGCCCAAGCGCTCGTACTACAACGAGAACAAGCCCGAGTCGGCGTCCACGTCTGCGTCACCGACCCCGACGAAGACGTACGCCGCGCCCTCCAGCGCCGCGTCGCAGCCCTACCCGGAGCCGACGCAGTCGAACGTCCAGCCCACCCAGCCCGACGCGACGGACGCCCCAGGCCCGGCGTTGTCCGGGTCGACGGCGCCTGACGCGACGCTGCCGGCCTCCTCCAGCGCGGCTGTTTCACGTGAAACGAGCCCGCCGCAGACGGCGGCGTCATCGGCCGCCGCGAGCGGCCGGTCATCCCCGGGAGCCTCGGCGAGTCGCTGACCGGGCACCCCCGCTTAGGCTGACCCCATGACGCACACGGCCACGCCTGCGCACCCGACGACCGCTCCGAGCTCGGGTCGAGCCCCGACGCGCACCGACCCGGTGGCCGCGGAGGCCAGTCACGTCGTCGGTGGGCCGCTGGGGCGTCACGCCGTCGTCGGGCGACGCGGGTGGCGCCCGGCCGCCGCTGTCCTCAGTGCGCTGAGCGCGGTCTTCGTCGCGCTCGGGGTGCTGCAGAAGAACCACTGTGTCTCGACGGGGTGGGCGACGCCCGGATCCTTGTGGCGCGCCTGCTACTCCGACCTGCCCGTCGCCGTCGCCGCGCCCGCCGGATCGTCGCCGTGGTCGAACCCGACGATGCAGGGCCAGCCCCCGCTGACGGCACTCATCACCTGGCTCGTGCGCACGATCGTGCCCGGCGGTTCGCAGCTGCGGCTGCAGCAGGGGATGTTCGCGTGGGGGGCCGCCGTCGTCGCGTTGCTCATCGCCCTCGCCGTGTGCGCGAGTGCCGCGTCGCGACCCGACAGCCCCTGGGTGGCTGCCCACATCGCGTTGTCGCCGGTGCTCATCACGAGTGCGCTCATCTCGTTCGACGCGCTCGGTGTGGCCCTCGTCGCAGCCGGGCTGCTGGCCTGGGAGCGCTCGCGCTTCCCGCTCGCGGGGGTGGCGCTAGCGGGCGCCCTCCTGACGCGTCCGACGCTCGGCGCCGTCCTCGCGGCCGCGCTCGTCGTCGCGCTCGTGCGCGGCCACACGAAGGGCGCCCTCGCGCTCTTCGTCGGGGCGGGCGCGACGTGCGTCGCGATGTTCGCCGTCATCGCCGTGTGGGGCGGCGACCCGTTCACCGCGTTCACCGCCTGGCGCCAGCAGGGCGCCGGGTACGGCTCGCTCTGGTACATCCTCAGCTTCGCGGGCGTGACGTTGTCACCTGCCGTCCTGACGGGCCTCGCCGTGCTCGGGTGGATCGCGGCGATCGCGCTGGGGGCGATTCTCGCTCAGGGTCGTGAGCGGCTGCCGCTCGCGCCCATCGCGCTGCTCATGCTCGTCACGGTGATGCTGACGTCGCGTGCCCTGCCAGTGCAGGCGTGCTTGTGGGTCCTGCCGCTCATCGCGCTCAGCGCGCTGCCGTGGCGCGACCACCTCGTCTGGGCGGGCGCCGAGTTCGTCTACTTCATCACCGTGTGGGGGTTCATCGCGCGCGCCTCGAACATGGCGAAGGCGCTGCCCTCCGGCTGGTATTGCTTCTTCACCCTGGTGCGACTGGTCGGGCTGGTCTACCTGGTCACCGCGGCGATCCGCGCGACGCGTTCGTCGACCGTCGCGTCATCCGAGGACGGCGACGACGGCCGCCGCGCCGGCCTCACGGCTCGGCAGCACGCGAACGCCGCGTCAGCCTGAGTTCATCCACAGAGATTGGTCGCCGGTGACGGCTACGGGTAGTCTTGTGGGGTTCGTGCCGTCTCATCCACAACCTGTGGCTCCGGCGCGTGCTCCCCGACGGCTCGATGGGCCATCGTGGTGCGTGCGACGACGAGAGGGCGCGGCAACGCTGCAACCCTCCTGTCACGGAGAGACCGTGACCGCTTGAGACCAAAGGAGGTGGGTTACCGCATGCGTCATTACGAAATGATGATCATCCTCGACGGTGAGCTCGACGAGCGCACGGTCCAGCCCTCGCTGGAGAAGTTCCTCTCTGTCGTCACGAAGGACGGCGGCACCGTCGACAACGTCGACGTCTGGGGCCGTCGCCGCATGGCTTACGACATCAAGAAGAAGTCCGAAGGCATCTACGTCGTGGTCGACTTCAACGCGACCCCGGCCACCGCTGCAGAGCTTGACCGTCAGCTTGGACTCAACGAGTCCATCCTGCGCACCAAGATCCTGCGCAAGGACGCCTGAGAACTCCCCACATTCAGTAGGAGGAACCACCCATGGCGCAAGGTGACGTCAACATCACGATGGTCGGCAACCTCGTTGCCGACCCCGAGCTGCGCTACACGCCGAACGGCGCTGCCGTGGCGAACTTCCGCATCGCCTCGACCCCGCGCGTCTTCGACCGCCAGTCGAACGAGTGGAAGGACGGCGAGGCGCTCTTCATGTCCTGCTCCATCTGGCGCGAGGCAGCGGAGAACGTCTCGGAGTCGCTCCAGCGCGGCTCGCGCGTCATCGTCACCGGCCGTCTGAAGTCTCGTTCGTACGAGACGAAGGAGGGCGAGAAGCGCACCGTCACCGAGCTCGAGGTCGACGAGGTCGGCCCGTCGCTGCGGTACGCCACGGCGAAGGTCAACAAGACCCAGCGCTCCGGCGGTGGCCAGGGTGGCAACTTCGGAGGTGGCAACGGCGGCGGCAACGTCAGCCAGGGCAACTTCGGGGGCAACTCCGGCGGTGGCAACGGTTTCGGCGGCAACTCGGGTTCTCAGGGCGGCAACTTCGGTGGCAGCCCGACCGACGACCCGTGGGCGACCGGTGGCAACTCGGGTGGCGGCTTCGGCGGCAACTCGGGTGGCAACGCCGGCGGCCAGTCGAACGGCTCGCAGGGCGGCGGCAACGGTGGCTGGTCCACCGGCCCGTCGTACGACGAGCCCCCGTTCTGATCGTTCCTCCTCTTACCGGGCGTCACCACGACGATGACGCCCCACCGGCCCGGCACGCACGTGCCGGCCACTCACACACTCGCTATCCCGAGTCACCACTCGGGCTCTCATAGAAGGAGAGCACCACGATGGCAAAGCCCGTTGTGCGCAAGCCCAAGAAGAAGGCCAACCCGCTGAAGGCGGCGAAGGTCGAGAACATCGACTACAAGGACGCTGCGCTGCTGCGCAAGTTCATCTCCGACCGCGGCAAGATCCGCGCCCGTCGCGTCACCGGTGTCTCCGTCCAGGAGCAGCGCCTCATCGCCAACGCCGTCAAGAACGCGCGTGAGATGGCTCTGCTTCCCTACTCGAGCTCCGCTCGCTGATCGAGGAAAGGAACACCGACATGAAGGTCATCCTGACCCACGAGGTTTCCAAGCTCGGCACGGCCGGCGACGTCGTCGACGTCAAGCCCGGTTTTGCCCGCAACTACCTTCTGCGCAACAACCTCGCCACGGAGTGGACGAAGGGCGGCCAGAAGCAGGTCGACTCGATCACGAAGGCTCGCGAGACGCGTTCCATCAAGACGCTCGAAGAGGCGAAGTCCGTCAAGGGCAACCTCGAGAACGCCAAGGTGACGCTGAAGGCTCGCGCCGGCGAGAACGGCCGCCTCTTCGGCGCCGTCACGACCGGTGAGATCGCCGACGCGATCAAGGAAGCCGGCGCCGGTTCCGTCGACAAGCGCAAGATCGAGATCACGACGCCGATGCGTTCGCTCGGCGAGTACTCGGTGCTCGTGCGTCTGCACCCCGAGGTGCAGGCCACGGTCGACGTCAAGGTCGCCCGCGCCTGATCCTCACCGCTCCGCCCCGGCCTCGTCCGGGGCGGAGCGACGTCGAAGCCCCGCGCCACGGTTCGTCCGTGGGCGGGGCTTCGTCGTGCGTGCGTCAGAGGGCGGTCGCGAGGTGCGCGTGGATGGTCGCGGCGACGCGGTTGGCGACGGACGTGCCGATCGCCATCGTCGGGGTGCGCTGCAGGATGGCGAGCGTGTGGTTGCGGTTGCCGCCGACGTGGCCGATGCTGTTGACGCGCCACAGACCGGCGTAGGGCAGCCAGCCGTTCTTCACCTGACTCGTGCCGATCGAGCCGACGCCCCAACGCTGATCCGCCGCGACCTGGCCCATGAGCGTCAGGATGTAGCCACGGTTGGCGGCGTTGAGCAGCCTGCCGCGCCAGCTGATCTCGTTCATGAGGACGATCTGGTCGTAGGCGGAGGTCGTCGTCAGGCCCCAGGCTCCGGCAGCGCGCGTCGACGTCATGCCGAGGCTGTTCGCGACGGCCTGCACCGCGGGTGCGCCGCCGACGCTGCGCCACAGGTTCGTCGCCGCGTTGTTGTCGCTGACGCGGATCATCGGGGAGGCCTGGCTCTTCTCCCACGCGGTGAGGCCGCGCCCCGCCTTCTGGGCGCGCGAGCAGACGGCCGCGAGGATGAGCACCTTGACGATGCTCGCGCACTCGTTGCGGAACGGCGCGTTGTACTGCCACACCCGCATGCTGCGCCGATCGTGCACGGCGACGGACAACCCGCCGGTCGTGGATGCGTCGATGGCGTGCATCTTGTCGTAGAGCCCCACCGTGGTGGCCGAGGCCTGGGTCGCCCCGAGCGTCGAGACGGCGCCGGTGGCGCCCAGTGCGAGCGCTCCGGTGAGTGCGGTCCGGCGGCTGACGCCGTGACTCGTGAGCAGTCGATCATCGAGGTCGTGCGTCATGGGAACTCCCTGAGAGATGCCTGCGTATGACCTCAAGATAGTGGGTGAGCGCGGCCCATGTGGCATTCGCGGCCCCGCGAGCATCGGGGCCGGCGGGACCGGGGCGTCAGCCGGCGCTCTCGAGGTGCATCCAGGCAGTGCCTCGACGCCGGTGGTCGAGCACGGCCATGCGCGCGAGCAGGTAGAGCGCATACATCACCCAGACCGCGACGAGCGGCGCCGCGTCCCCCCAGCCTGTGACGGCATCCCGCGAGGTGCTCAGGACCCACACGAGCGGCAGGTAGCCCACGAGAAGCGCCAGTTGCGCACGGGCGAGGAACGCGCCGTCCCCGGCACCCATGAGCACACCGTCGTGGACGAACAGCACGCCCGACGGTGCGCTCACGAGGGCGATGACGACGAGGGCGGCGCTCGTCGTGTGCGCGATCGTCGCATCGGAGGTGAACAGCAGGGGCACCCACCACGCCGTAACCAGCGTCGCCACACCGCCGACGAGTCCGCAGCGCCAACCCCATCGAGTGAGCGTCGCGGTCAGTTCGCGGGTGCGTGAGGCGTCACCGCGGCCCAGTGATTCGCCGACGAGCGCTTGCGCCGCGATGGCGACGGCGTCGAGCGCGAACGTCAGGAAGGTGAAGATCGTCGATGCGATCTGGTGCGCCGCGAGGGTACCGGGGCCGAACAACCCGGCGGTGGCCGTCGTGAGGAGCAGGACGGCGCGCAGCGCGATCGTACGCACGAGGATCGGCGCCCCGGCGCGTGCCGCACCCAGGACACGTCCCGGGTGGGGGCGGACGTCGAGATGGCGCACCCGTCGGCCGATCGAGGCGAGCAGGGCGAGCGCCATGAGCCACTGCGCGGCCGTGGTGCCGGCGGCCGAGCCGGCGAGGCCGGTGTGCAGACCGAGGACGAGGATGGCGTTGAGCGCCGCGTTGAGGGCGAATCCGGTGACGGTGACGAGCAGCGGCGTCCGCGTGTCCTGTAGGCCCCTGAGCAGCCCCTGCGCTGCGAGGCAGACCAGCATCGCCGGGATGCCGAGGGCGCTGATCCGCAGGTATGTGACGCCGGCGTCCACGACGTCAGGCGCGCTGGTCATCGCGCGCACCGCGAGTGGCGCTGCGGCGAACGTCGCGGCGGCGAGCGGGATGCTGAGCGCCAACGCGAGCCACACGCCGTCGAGGCCCGCCCCGATCGCTCCGTCCTCGTCGTTCGCGCCCATGCGGCGTGCGACGAGTGCGGTTGTCGCGTAGGCGAGGAAGACGAAGATGCCGGTGAGGCTGAGCAGGACGGCGCTCGCGGCTCCGAGCGCCGCGAGCTGCGTGACGCCGAGGTGGCCGACGATCGACGAATCGGTCATGAGGAACAAAGGCTCGGCCACGAGCGTGAAGAAGGCCGGCACGGCAAGGGCGCGAATCTGGGGCCCCAGGGAGTCGGTTTCCTGCACTTCTCGCGCTGCCCGTCTCATCATATGAGAAAAAATGTCCTCTCGTGCAACCGCGTCGGCGCGCCTGCTCGGCGGAGCCCCCTGGCTCCTGGTATTGGCCCGAAACTACGCGGAACGACGGGAAAAGATCCAGGTGGGCGTCGTGGCCGCTTATCTCGCGCGGCGCGCGTCGAGTCAAGCATTTACCGGGCGTGTCGGCAACTTTCATTTCACACTCAGGAAACGCTCGGGCAGAGTGAAGCCTGCACCTTTGTGAGCGGGGGCTGGCGAGGGTGTGGCAGTGGCGTGCGTCTCCACCCTGGAGACGCGGTGCGCTGGAACGCGAAAACCGTAGAAAGGCTGCTCACTTGAGTACACATGCTCCCCTGCACATGAGGAGACGCGAGCGCACCGTGCGCCCGCAGCTCGCTCTTCGATCCGGCCTCGGAGCCGGGGTGGCGCTCGCCATCCCGGCCACCGGAGCCCTCGTCGCGGCCGCGCCCGCGATGGCCGCACCCGGCACGGGTACGACCACGCCGAGTGCGACCACACCGACCGTCAAGCCCGTCCTGTTCTTCGGCTCCCGTGGGGAAGCGGTGAAGGCGATCCAGGCGCAGCTCCAGGTCAACGCGGACGGCATCTTCGGCCCTGCGACGCTGTCGGCGGTCAAGTCGTTCCAGCGCAGCAACGGGCTGTACGCCGACGGCATCGTCGGCAAGCTGACGTGGGCGAAGCTCGCTGCGGCGACGACGCCGACGACTCCGACAACGCCGACCACTCCGACAACGCCGACCACTCCGACCACGCCGACGACGTGCTCCGCGAACACCACGACGCTGCGCTTCGGTTCGACGCACGCGCTCGTCAAGGTGCTGCAGAGCAAGCTCGGAGTCGAGGTCGACGGCATCTTCGGGCGGGCCACTCGTGCAGGGGTCGTCTCGTTCCAGGCGCAGAACGGTCTGTACGC
>NZ_DCNR01000022.1:10667-12028 GCF_002322065.1 Dermacoccus sp. UBA1591
CGACTCCCACGACGCCGACTCCTCCCACGGTGCCCACGACGCCGGCGACGCCTCCCACGGTGCCGACGACGCCGACGACGCCTGCTCCGTCCGCGACGGCCGCGCAGATCATCGCGTACGCCAAGACGTTCCAGGGTGTGCCGTACGTGTGGGGCGGTTCGACGCCGTCGGGCTTCGACTGCTCCGGCTTCGTCTCGTACGTGTTCAAGCAGTACGGCATCACGATGCCGCGCGTCTCCGCGCAGCAGCAGGCGTACTTCCCGAGCACGACGAACCCGCAGCCGGGTGACCTGCTGTTCTACAGCTACCCGGCGTATCACGTCGCCATCTATCTCGGCGACGGCATGATGATCGACGCACCGCACCCAGGTTCCACCGTGGGTGTTCGCGCGATCTACGGCAAGCCGTCGAGCTACGCGCGCGTGCTGCGCTGAAAGACGGCGTCGAGACTGCCGCGATGGCAGGGGATGGCGCTCGGATCCGGTCGTACCGACAGTGGGGAAGCTGACGCGGACGACGGACCGAGCGCCGTCCCACATCGTGGACAAAACTGAATGATGAATATTTCGTCGAACATTTTTTCGAGGCTCGAAAGGATGTTCGTTTCGTGCTCCCCGGAACCATGCCGAAAGTGCCCGTCAGCCGCGTGATCACGGGAAGATCACGGGGTGCCAGAACGACATGCATGTGATTTTCGGGGTGCTTTGCGGCGACGTTCGGCTCGTGCATCCTCGACATGTCGCACCCCCGTGCGACACGTGAGCACGAGCGCCCACTGCGAGTCGACTGGCGCTCTTCGACGACGGAGCGAACCGCCATGACGAAGTACTTGCCCAAGCACCTTGCCACGCGCCACGGCCGCGTCGAGTCCGCGCGCGTCGGTGCTGCCGCAGCCCGCGGCTCCCGATCCGCCCTCGCGCTCGGCGTGGGCGCGACGCTGCCCGTCGCCGGAGCGGCTGTGATGGCTGCCCCGGCTTTCGCGGCGCAGGAGACGCCGGCGCCGGCGCCCGCTCCCACCATCTCGCCCGTGCTGACTTTCGACTCGCGCGGCGAGGCCGTCAAGACCCTGCAGGCTCGCCTCGCTCTCGTCGTCGACGGCTGGTACGGCCCCGTCACGACAGCGGCCGTCAAGGACTTCCAGCGCGCCAACGGCCTCGACGTCGACGGCGTCGTCGGCCCCCGTACGTGGGCGGCGCTCGACGCGTCGTCCGCACAGCCGAGCGCCGGCGACGTCGTCCGACGCGGCGACTCGGGCCCGCTCGTGCGCGCCATCCAGTCGAAGCTCGGGGTGAACGTCGACGGCGTGTTCGGGTCGCTCACCGAGTCGGCGGTCGTGACGTTCCAGCGCTCGCACGGCCTCG
>NZ_DCNR01000022.1:12317-13689 GCF_002322065.1 Dermacoccus sp. UBA1591
CGGGCGTCCCGCCGCTCGTCCACCCGGACGCGCCGTACGAGCTGCCGTTCCTCAACGGCTACCCGGCGCCCATCACGCAGGGTCCGTACGGGGCAGCGAGCCACCACAAGTACTACGACAAGCACGCCGTCGACTTCGGGGTTCCGACGGGGACGCAGGTCGTCGCCTCCGCGTCGGGCGTCGTGTTCAAGACCGAGAACAACGTCACCGGTGGCAACACCGTCCTCATCAAGGACGCCTCCGGTTTCTGCATGGAGTACGCGCACCTGTCGTCGATGAACGTCGTTGCGGGGCAGCGAGTCTCGCAGGGGCAGAAGATCGCATTGTCGGGCAACACCGGCTTCTCGACGGGACCGCACCTGCACTGGGGCATCGTTGACTGCTCCTCCTACACGAGCATCAAGATCGCCGACTCGAAGGAGCTCGGCACCACCTACGTCCCGGGCACGGTCGGCGTCTCGCGCAACGGATCTTGACGGCGACACCCCACCCGGCCTGCCCGGGTGGGGTGCTTCACGTGCACTGCCGTGGCGGCGCGGCGTGGGATGCCGCGCAGGCTGGGTGTCGACCGCGCGGGCTGTCGACGGGTGGCAGGCGCTCACGCGCCGTGCGTGTGAACCTGTGAAAACAGTTTCGATCCAGCGCTGAGGTGTGTCGTGACGCCCGGAAGCCGGGGTGGTCTTGATTGAGTGGGATGGCACCCCGGCGCATCAGCCCCCCACTGGTTCGCCATGCTTCAGGGGGCGGAACTCGACCGCATGTGAGAGTTCCACCCTCGGAAGATGATCACGGCGAACGTTCGTGCGTCGGGGTGTCCTCGCTCGCTGCAGCGAGGTGCTCGTGGGTCTGATGTGGCGTGGTGGTCCGCGCGTCGCGCAGGACGATGGGCGCCAAGCGGGCCGTGAACGCAACGTGGCCGGCTGGTGGGGGGTGGGGGAGCTTTCGAGGCTTTCGGGGCTGTGGACGACAACCCAGGTTGTCGACGACCGGGAGCAATCTTCGTCCACAGGGTGTGGATCGGCGAATCACCGCAGTGGCGCGGTTCCCACGGCGGGCGGGCGAATCATCCACAGGTTTGTCCCGCGTCTGTGCACAACCGCCACCGGCGTTTCCAACACCTTGTCCACAGCACCGTCCACAGACGGGTTCGTGAACGGACGGGGCGTCTGCCTACTGTTGTCGGTGGTGAGTGCAAGGGTGGGTCGTGACGGATCGTGCGGCGTCGGCCGGGCGGGTGGCACCCGATTCGAGGAGTTGTGAGCGTGGCTGAGCTGGAGCCGTACGAGGCGCCGCCGGAGTTCGACGGGGCGGGTTCGTCGTCGATGCCGCCGGGCAAGCTGCCGCCGCAGGATCTGCAGGCGGAGCAGAGCGT
>NZ_DCNR01000022.1:13992-26504 GCF_002322065.1 Dermacoccus sp. UBA1591
TTCTACCGCCCGGCGCACGAGACGATCTTCGACGCGATCACCGACCTGTACGGCCGAGGTGAGCCGGCGGACGCCATCACCGTCGCCGACGAGCTGACGAAGCGCGGCGAACTCGCGCGCATCGGCGGGCAGGCGTACCTGCACCAGATCATCGCGTCGGTGCCGACGGCCGCGAACGCCGGGTACTACGCGCAGATCGTCGCCGAACGGGCCGTGCTGCGCCGGCTCGTCGACGCCGGCACCCGCATCGTGCAGATGGGCTACGGCGACGAGGGCGGCGACGTCGAGGACATCGTCAACGCCGCGCAGGCCGAGGTGTACGCCGTCGCCGACAAGCGTGGCGGCGAGGACTACGTGCGGCTCGGCGACGTCATCGAGGCGACGGCCGACGAGATCGAGCAGGCCTCCGGCACCGACGGGCAGATGGTCGGCGTGCCGACGGGTTTCTCCGAGCTCGACGGGCTGACGAACGGTCTGCACCCCGGGCAGATGATCGTCATCGCGGCACGACCGGCCATGGGAAAGTCGACGCTCGGCATGGACATCATTCGCAGCGCCGCGATTCATCACAACATGACGGCCGCGTTCTTCTCGCTCGAGATGGGGCGCACGGAGATCACGATGCGCCTGCTGTCGGCCGAGGCCGGAATTCAGTTGCAGCACATGCGAAAAGGCCAGATGCGTGACGAGGACTGGACGCGTCTGGCGACGACGATGGGCCGCGTCTCGGACGCGCCGTTGTTCATCGACGACTCACCGAACATGTCGCTCATGGAGATCCGCGCGAAGGCGCGCCGGCTCAAGCAGCGCCACGACCTGAAGATCATCGCGATCGACTACCTGCAGCTCATGAGCTCGGGCAAGCGCGTCGAATCACGTCAGCAGGAGGTGTCGGAGTTCTCGCGTGCGCTCAAGCTGCTCGCGAAGGAGCTCGAGGTACCCGTCATCGCGATCTCGCAGCTGAACCGTGGCCCCGAGCAGCGCACCGACAAGCGCCCGCAGATGGCGGACCTGCGTGAATCGGGTTCGATCGAGCAGGACGCCGACATGGTGATCCTGCTGCACCGTGACGACTACTTCAACAAGGAGTCGGAGAAGGCCGGCGAGGCCGAGATCATCGTCGCCAAGCACCGTGCGGGCCCGACGGCCGACATCACGGTCGCGTTCCAGGGTCACTACTCACGGTTCAAGGACATGGGCGGTCAGAACTTCTGAGCCGTTGCCAGCGATGACGTCATAGATAAGGCGGCGTGAGACCCCAAGGTCGATCGCGAGCTTGGCCTTGTTCGCGCCGGCGGCTGCTGCCTGACGCACGTGCGCAACCTGTTCGTCGGTGAGGCGGCGGGCACGGCCCTTGTACACGCCGCGTACTTTTGCCAGGTCGATGCCTTCACGTTGGCGTTCGCGGATGAGGGAACGCTCGAGTTCGGCGACGGCGCCGATGAGTTGGCGCTGGAACGTCGCGAACGGGTCGGCCGTGGCGTCGGGTGAGAAGGTGAGGCGTTCCTTGACGAACTCGACGCTCACCTTGCGCGCGGTGAGGTCGGAGACGATCTGCTCGAGGTCGATCAGCGATCGCGCGAGTCGATCCATCGACGCGACGCGCAACGTGTCACCGCGACGCACGTAGCGCAGCGCATCCGACAAGCCAGCGCGATCGGCTCGGCTCTTGCCCGATTGATGGTCAGTGAACAGCTCATCGACGCCCCCAAGCGCTTCGAGCTGCCTAGCGAGATTCTGTGACGTCGACGAGACGCGTGCGTACCCCACGATTTGACCCGGCATGTCTAGACCCTACCCGCAAAGTGGGCAAAAAGACGGTTACCGACCCTATTCGCATGCGCGTCCGATCAGCCCGTGCTAGTGCAAATAGGGTGTACCCCCATCCGCGCTAATGTGATTGTGTCAAGTCGATCTGGCCCCAGGGTGACGGTCCGATCTGGCCCCGGACGCGTTGGACACCAACCCCGGGGGACGACTGCACCAACGCCAACTGGCCGAGCCCGGTTCGGCAGCTGAGGGTCACAGGCCGAACGCGCCGCCCTCAACCAAGATGACAATGCCCAGGCCGATCAAGACCAGCGGAAAGAGGATGTGCTCCCAGCGTTCAAGCACCTCGGCGATCGGCTTACGAGTTGCGACGAACTTCGCGGCGAGGACCAGGACGACGACCAGCGCCAGGAACACGAGGCAGTAGGCCACAAGGGCGCCGGTACCTACCGCCAGGAACACCGGGACGTAGACCCCGATGTTGTCTCCGCCATTGGCGAACGTCACCGCGGCGACCGTGAGGGCGCCGACGGGCCGGTCCGCGACGTTGTCGTCATCGTCGCCGTTGCTCCACGCCTGCCAGGCGGCATAGATGCCCAGCAGGAGCGGGATAAGACCGAAGTACGGGATGGCGTCGTCGGGAAGGATGAATCCGGCGCCGAAGGTCACTGCTAATGCGGCGATAAGGATGCCACCGAACCCGAGGTACTGTCCGGCGATGATCTTGGTGGTGGCGCCTCGTTGCCCGGCTCCTCGGGCGAAGAATAGGGACAAGACGATGATGTCGTCGATGTTCGTCACCAGGTACAAGCCGATCGCCTGCAGCGCGGCGGCGGTCGTATCCATGCGTATTCGTCTCCTTCCGTCGACGTTGTTCGAGTGCTACTGCGCGCGTGCCTGCTCTGGTGCCGTGTTCACGGGTTCCTGGTGTGACGCTGTTCCTTTTCGTCATCCGCCGCGCGCCCGGGGCGCGCGTGCACCAGTGCGATCACGACGCATCCGGTGACGAGGAATGTGTCGGCGAGGTTGAAGGTGGGCCACCAGCCGGTGTGCAGGTAGTCGGTGACCATGCCGTCGCGGGCACGGTCGGCCACGTTCGCGACGGCGCCGCCGATCACGGCGCCCCCGGCGATCTGCTCCATCCGCCCGGCTCGCGGAGCCCGGTGCCAGGCGTACAAGACGAACGCGACAGAGATGGCAGCGGTGATGGCCACGACCACGCCGGCGGGCAGCTTGTCGCCCATGCTGAATGCCACGCCTGAGTTGTAGGCCAGCTGCAGCTGGATGACTCCGAGATCGACGGTGGACTCGGCGAGCCGGGCCTCAGAGGCGCCCTTGGCGATCAGGTCCACCGCAGCGATGGCCGCGGCTGTGAGCAGGACCGTGCCGCGACTTGTTCTCGCAGGCGCCGCCGTCTCGCTGGCACGGCCAATCACCTGGCGTCGGCTTCCGCTGGCACCGAAGCCGCGGGCGTGGCTGCCGGTGGTGGTGGGAGCGGCCGGGTACGGCCGGCGCGGACGCCGTTGCCGATCACGAAGATCTCCGCGACCTCGTGGACCAGCACCACCGCGGCGAGTCCGAGCACACCGAAAGCAGCGAGCGGGATCAGGAGGGCGATTAGGCCGAGAGACAGTGCGACGTTCTGCAGCATGATGGACCTGGCGCGGCGCGCATGGGTCAGGGTGTGCGGTAGGTGCCGTAGATCCTCACCCATGAGGGCGACGTCAGCGGTCTCGATGGCTACGTCGCTGCCCATGGCGCCCATCGCGATCCCGACGTCGGCGGTGGCCAGTGCGGGGGCGTCGTTGACTCCGTCGCCGACCATCGCGGTCGGCCGGTCCTCGCGGAGCCGGCGGATGATGGCCGACTTGTCCTCCGGGCGAAGCTCGGCGTGCACGTCGGTGATGCCCGTCTGGGCGGCCAGCGCGGCGGCGGTGCGTTCGTTGTCGCCGGTGAGCATGGCGACCTGGTAGCCGTCGGCGCGGAGTCGGGCGACGACCTCCGCGGCCTCGGGCCGCAGGTCATCGCGGACAGCGATGGCGCCAACCACGCCACCGTCGTACTCGATCAGCACGGCGGTGGCGCCGGCCTCCTGCATGGCGGTGACCGGGTCGGCGAGGTCGCCTGCGGGTATCCAGCCGGGCCGACCGAGTCTGGCCTGGCGGCTGTCGATGGTGCCGGTCAGGCCTGCCCCGGTGATGGCCTCCACGCTCTCGGCGTCGCGGTACACCGGGACGGCTGCGAGGATGGCGCGGGCCAGTGGGTGCTCACTGCGCGACTCCAGCGCGGCCGCGATCGCAAGGACCTGCTCCTGGGTGTGGCCGGGAGCGGTGGCGACCTGGACCACTGACGGTTGGTTGCGGGTCAGCGTGCCGGTCTTGTCCAGGGCAACGGCACGGATCCGGCCGAGTGCTTCCAGTGCGGCGCCGCCCTTGACCAGGGCGCCGATGCGGCTGGCGGCACCGATGGCGGCGACCACGGTGACCGGAACGGAGATCGCCAGGGCGCACGGGGAGGCCGCGACCAGCACGACCAGCGCGCGCTCGATCCAGGTGGCCGGATCGCCCAGCAGACTACCGATGATCGAGATGCTTCCGGCGAGGACCATGATGCCGGGCACCAGCGGCTTGGCGATCCGGTCGGCCAGGCGCTGGGCGTTGCCCTTGCGGGCTTGCTCGGCCTCGACGATGGTGACGATCCGGGACAGGGAGTTGTCCTCGGCGGTGGTGGTGACCTCGACCTCAAGCACGCCGGTTCCGTTGATGGAGCCGGCGTAGACGGCGTCTCCGGCGGCAACCTCGACCGGGACGGACTCCCCGGTGAGGGCCGAGACGTCCACAGCGGTGCGACCGTCACGAACGACGCCGTCGGTCGCGACGCGCTCACCCGGACGGACCAGGAGCAGGTCGCCGATCGCGAGCTCGGTCGGAGCGACGGTGACCTGGGTGCCGTCGCGAAGGACAGTGGCCTCCGCCGGAACCAGCGACAGCAGTGCGCGCAAGCCGCGGCGGGTGCGGGCGACGGCGTACTCCTCCAAGCCCTCACTGATGGAATAGAGGAAGGCCAGCATCGCTGCCTCGGCAACCTCGCCGAGGATGACGGCGCCCACCGCGGCGATCGTCATCAGCGTGCCGACGCCGATCTTGCCCTTGACCAGACGCTTCAGGGTGCTCGGGACGAAGGTCCAGGCGCCGAGCGCCAAGGCGACGCCGTTCAGGCCGGTCACCGTCGAACCGGAGGCACCGGAGCGGTCGGCAATGAAGCCTGCGACGAGGAAGACTCCAGCGAACGCGGCGAACCGCAGCTCGCTGACCTCCCAGAGCCGCTCAGGCTCTAGCTCCGCTAGCTCGTCATCGCGCGGATCGTCGTGGCCGCAGCCGCATGCATCCGTCATGGTGCTACTTCCTCGGTCGTGGCGAGGATGCCGGCGGTGATCGCGACCGCGCCCTCGATGAGGTTGTAGGCGACGGTGAACTGGGCCAGCCGCAGACCGCGCCGGGTCAGCTGCTCGGTCTCGACGGCGGACAGCTGGGTCACCGCTTCACCTTCTCGGCACCAGGACGGGCAACATCTCCGTAGGTGGGGCAGAGTGCAACGGCCTCGCCGGTCGCGCCGAGCAGGGTCTCGGCCACGGCAAACAGCTCGATCAGCTCTGGGTGGGTGACCCGGTAGACCGAGGACCGTCCCTGCGGCCGGTAGTCGATCAGCCCGCAGTCGCGCAGGCACGCGACGTGGGATGACACCGTGGACTGCGGCAGGCCGAGCTCCGCGGTCAGGTCGACCACCCGAGCCTCCCCCGAAGCCAGCCGGCGAGCGATCGCGAGCCGGGTGGGATCAGCCAGCGACCGGAACAGCGCTACCGCGGCGGTCAGGTCTGGTTGCAGCCCCGGGTCGTCTGCAACCTCACTTCTCATCGACATGCGCCGATAATAACGACATCAGCCATTGATCGGCCAATCTCGGTGACACCGATGTCGGGCGCGGTGACGGTCGTCGTGGCCCGGTGGGGCTCAGGTCACAGAGCGGGGGTGAAACCTGAGCTGAGGTTGACCTGTATCCATGTCATGGCGGACTGCCAGGCACCGGTCACCATCAGGACACCCACGGCGAGCATGAGCACGCCGCCCAGGCGCTGGGTGGCCCGGTGGTGGGTTCGCAGCCAGCGTGAGGCGCGGTCGGCGCGGGCCCACCCTGCGGCGATCAGCACGAACGGCAACCCCAGGCCCAGGCTGTAGCCGGCTGCGAGCAGTACTCCGCGCAGGACTGGCGCGCCGTCGTTGCTCAGCGGTGAGGCGGCGACCTGGATAGCGCCGTAGACGGGGCCGATGCATGGGCTCATGCCGATGCCGAAGACCATGCCCAGGACGGGCGCGCCGAGGAGCCCGGCGGCTGGTCGCCACCGGACCGGCAGTCCCCGCTGGCCGATGAACCCGAGGTAGACCAGCGCCAGGAGGATGACCAGGACCCCACCGCCGCGCATCAGCAGGTCCCGGTGGCCGAAGAAGAGGCTCATCGCCGCGTTGAGCGCCACCGACAGGCTGACGAACACGACGGAGAAGCCGATCACGAACAGCGCGGCGCCGGCGACGACGCGCGTACGCCTGGTGTGGTCGGTCAGTCCGGTGACGTAGCCGAGGAAACCGGGCACCAAAGGCAGCACGCACGGCGAGGCGAACGAGACGGTCCCGGCCGCCACGGCCAGCATGACGGCCAGCGGCAGGCTGCCGCTGGCGACGACGTCGGCCGCGTCGGACGTCATGTTGCTGGCTCGGCGAGCATCTGGTCGACCAAGGACCGGAACGTCGTCTCGGTTGACTCACCGGACACCCGTGCGGCGATCCGGCCCTGCTTGTCGATCACCAATGTGGTCGGCACCGTGACGACCTTCCCCTGCAGTCCCAGCAACGACTTGCCGCCGTCATCGCGCAGGGAGGGATAGCGCACACCGAACTTGGCCGCGGTCGCGCTGGCAGAGGTCACTGAGTCCTTCTGTAGTACACCCATGAACTGCACCGGCGCACCGGCCGCACGGTAGCGGGTCCAGGCGCTCTGCAGCTGTGGTAGCTCCTTCTGGCGCGGCGGACACCACGAGCCCCAGAAGTTCAGCAGCACCACCTGGCCGCGGGCCGAGCTGAGCGACCACGCCTTGCCCTCCAGGGTCGTACCCTCCAGCGCCACGGGCTTCTTTCGCTTCCCAGGTGCGATCACCTCGATCTGGCCGTTACCGGCGACGTACCCCTTGTTGTCGCCACGCTTGGCCTGGCCAGCAATCGAGTTCGAACCATCACCACAAGCAGCGGCTCCGGCCAGCACCACGGCCGCTGCCGCCACAGCAGCGAGCCGACGCTGGAACGGGGACCGACGAAGGCTACGCACCCGCGCACTCTATTACTACCGACCGTGGTGGAGTGAGTCGAAGCGCCGGGTCCGCCCAATCGCTTTCCCGCGGCCGGCGCTCCACCAGCTCAAGCATCCTGGGGTTGACCCCGTCTGGTGGACATCGGTTATGCGGCTTCAGCAGCCGCGGTGGTGAGTTGGTCTTCGAACGCTGTCGGGCTGATCTGACCGAGGGCGCTGTGCCGCCTGCGACGGTTGTAGACCGTGTCGATCCAGGTACTGACTCCGGTGATGGCTTCGGCCCGGGTCGTGAACGAATACCTATGGTAGTACTCGGTTTTCAGGGTTGACCAGAAAGATTCCTGTTGCGCGTTGTCCCAACAGACCCCGGTGCGCCCGACCGACAATCGAACATCGAGCTCTTCTGCGGCCTCGGCGAGTTGGGCCGAGGTGTACTGACTGGGTTCAACTGGTCGATGCAACACCGGCTTGTGCCAGCAACAGTAGTTCTTCGTTGAAGGCTTCTGCGGGGGTCTTCCAGCCGAGTGCCTTGCGGGGGCGGGTGTTCAGGGCGTGCGCGACGGCTTGGAGTTCGTCTTGGCCCCAGCGGGCGAGGTCGGTGGTCAAGTCCGCTGGGGTGGTGTACGAGGTTGATCCCTCGGTTGGTCGTGTTGTCAGGCTGTGAGGGCCTGTAGTTCGAGTTCGGTGGTCACCTCCTCGGTGGTGGTGTCGACGGCTTGTGCGCGGGCGAGGACGTCGAGGCCGAGGTAGCGGCGGCCTTCGGCCCACTCGTCGTGTTGCTCGGCCGGGACGGCGCCGACGAGCCGGATGATGGATGCGCGGTCGGGGAAGATCCCGACCACGTCGGTGCGCCGGCGGATTTCGCGGTTGAGCCGCTCGTTCGGGTTGTTCGACCAGATCTGACGCCAGACCTCTTTCGGGAACGGCGTGAACGCCAGAATGTCCGCCTTGGCACCTTCGAGATGTTCAGCCACCGCCGGGAGCTTCTCGTGCAGGGCGTCGACGACGCGGTCGAACTGGGCGTGCACGGCCTCAGCATCGGGCTGGTCGTAGATCGAGTGCAGCAACGCCTTGACCCACGGCCAGTTGGTCTTCGGGGTCGCGGACATCAGGTTGGCCGCGTAGTGGGTCCGGCAGCGCTGCCAACCGGCGCCCGGGCTCGTGGCCGCGATCGCAGCTACGAGCCCGGCGTGGGCGTCAGAGGTGACGAGCTTGACCCCCGTGAGGCCGCGGGCGGTCAGATCCCTCCAGAACGCGAGCCAGCCGGCGCCGTCCTCGCTGGTGGTGACCTGCGCGCCGAGGATCTCGCGGTGCCCGTCAGCGTTGACACCGGTCGCGACCAGCACGTGCACCGGCACCACACGGCCACCTTCGCGGACCTTCAACACCAGCGCGTCAGCGGCGACGAACGTGAACGGCCCGGCGTCTTCGAGTCGTCGGGTGCGGAACTCTTCGACGTGCTCGTCGAGTTCCTTGGCCATCACCGAGACCTGGGACTTCGACAGGCCGGTGATCCCGAGAGTCTGGACGAGCTTGTCCATCCGCCGCGTCGAGACGCCGAGGAGGTAGCAGGTCGCCACCACGCTGGTCAGTGCTCGTTCGGCACGCTTCCTGCGCTCGAGCAGCCACTCCGGATACAGCGACCCGGTGCGTAGCTTGGGGACGGCGACATCCAGGGTGCCGACGCGGGTGTCGAGGTCGCGGTGGCGGTAGCCGTTGCGGGAGTTGACCCGCTCCGGGGTCCGTTCGTTGTAGCCGGCACCGCACACCGCGTCGGCCTGGGCGGACAGCAGTGCATTGACGAAGGTGGTGAGCAGGTCCCGCATCAGATCGGGGCTCGCCTGGGACAGCTGCTCGTTCAGGAAACGGGCAGGGTCGATACTGGGTCCAGCGGTCATCAAGGTGTCCTTCTTCGAGGTTGGTTGTGAGAGATCACTCGAAGGATCCACCTGGTGGCCGCGCCTACGTTGAAGGCACGCGCTCACTCAGGTCCGTCGTACACCACTCTGCTGGACTCCACTCTGCGCGCCTCGGTGGCGAACTTGCAGCGCCACCTCGGCATTCGCGCTGACGGCGTCTTCGGCCCGCAGACCCGCGCGGCCGTCGTGCGCTTCCAGCGCGCGCACCACCTCGGCGTAGACGGTGTCGCCGGCCGGGCCACCTTCCGCGCGCTCCACATGTACTACGTGTTCGCTGGGCGCGGGGGGAGTCTGTCAGTTCTCCAGGAGTTCGATGCGTTCGATCAGTGGGGGGTGGGTGTTGAGCCACGACATGGGTGGCGTCTGACTCTCTTCGTTGCCATTGTCGTGCTGGTTTTCGAGGTAGGAGGTCAAGCCGGGCGCGAGGCCGTGCTTCTTCACGAAGTCGTCGGCGCGGAACTCTTCAGCGCGGTCGGCGGCGCGCAGGGCCAGTAGCAGCCCTGTCCAGATCAGTGCGCAGGCTACGCCCGCACCAAGGGCTACAGGGTGGTTGCGCAGCAGGCCCAAGAGCATGAGGGCGGCCACGGCGCCGACAGCGAAGGTCGCAAAATGCCCGAGGTCATGGCGGAGTTGGCGGAACACTCCGCCCGTCGCCGCATTGAACATGCGTCCGCAGAAGAGGGCGGGCGTCATCATCCAATAAACGACCGGGTGCACGAGTTGGCCTCCCCTCAGGTGGCCGATCTCGTGCGCCACGACGCCGGCGAGAACCTCAGGGGGTATCGCTCCCTCATCCTCGAGGGCGTCGACGTCCTCGCCGCAGAAACCTACGCTGCGGCGAAACATGGCACACGGGGGCGCATTCCTCAGGTTGGTACGGAAGATGTATACGTCCTGGAGCGCGACGCCTGCTTCCTCTAGAAGGTTGACCGTGTCTGCGCCCAGAACGGTTCGAGCTTCCCCTACGGGCTTCCATTTGAGCACCGCCCTGATGAGATTCCGCTCGGCTGCGGGCGATCCCCTGTAGGCCCATCCGACAGCAAACCGGCTCTTCACAGATGAGGGTGTAGTTGGGGTCTGAATCCCCCGGCTTCCAGGAGTGCTCGGGCGATGTAGTGGGTGAGGTTGCGGAAGCCGAGGGCGAGCCCGCGTAGGTGCTCAAGGCGTCCGTTCACGGCTTCGGTGGGTCCGTTGCTGGTGCGCGGCCGGTCGAAGTAGGCCAGGACGTCACAGACGCGTCTGGCCAGGGTGCGGCCCAGCTTGCGCAGCTCGACCAACGCCGTGGGCACACCATCGGCGAGGGCGTCGATCACGGAGCTCATCTCGACGCGGCCGACGCTCCGGTCGTGGTGACGGTAGGCGGAGATCATGCGCTGATAGATCCCCCAGGTGCACTCGACCTGGATGTGGCGTTCGTCGGCGAAGAGGGACTCGAGGCGCTCGTGTTGGCGGCCGGTGACCAGGTCGGCACCGGTGTGCAGAGTCCGCCGCGCGGTGTAGAGCGGGTCGCCCTTGCGTCCGCGGTGTCCGTGGAGCTCTTGCTGGACCCGGCGGCGGCAATCGTCGAGGGCGTCGCCGGCCAGGCGGACCACGTGGAAGGGGTCCATCACGCAGACGGCGTCCGGCAGCTCTTCGGTGGTGGCGGTCTTGAACCCGAAGAAGCCATCCATCGCGACGACCTCGATACCCCTCCGCCAGGCTTGGTCCCGCTCGGCGAGCCAGTCCTGGAACGCCTTCTTCGAACGGCCATCGAGCATCGCCAGCAGGCGGGAGGGGCCGGTGCCGTCGCGCACCGGGGTGAGGTCGATGATCACAGTGACGTACTTGTCGCCCTTCCTCGTGTGCCGCCAGACATGCTCGTCGACCCCGACCACGCGGACGCCGTCCAAGCGGGACGGGTTATCGATCAGCAGGCGTTGACCTTCGGCCAGAACAGCGTCGTTGGCGGTATTCCACGACACCGCGAGTCCTTCGGCGACGCGGGCCATGGACAGGTGCTGGACCACGATCGCGACCAGGCCCCAACGCAGCCCGGCGCGGGAGATCTTCGCCCGCGGCTCGGCCGCGGCGGTGGTGTCCTGACGCCACACGTGAGCGCACTCGGCACACCGGTACCGGCGCACGGTGACCAGCAAGGTCGTGGGGCGCCACCCGAACGGCTCGTGCGCCAGCTCCCGGGTCACGGTGTCCCGGGATACCCCTCGGCAGCCACACCGGCGGCACCAGTCGTCCGGTTCGACGACCCGGCAGGCCAGCACCGCACGATCCGGCTCGAGAAGTTGCCCGGTGATCTCCAGGCCAAGGTCGTCAACGCGCGTGAAGGTGGTCAGGTCAGGGCACGTGAAGGTAGCGTCAGGCAACGTCGAGGTCTTTCGGATGGCTGCGTGTAGGAACCTCCATCTTCGGAAGACCTCGACACCTACCTCCGGACCGACGCGCCAGCGCCGACTACACCCTCATCTGTGAAGAGCCGGTTTGCCCGCCGCGAGGCAGGCGAGCAGGACGGCGCTGATCGCTGCCATCCCGGTCGAGAACGCGACGCCTTCCTCGGCGCCCTCCATCGTGGCGAGCCCACGCTCGAAGCGGTCGACGTTCGGGTTCCACAGACGCTGGTACACGTACGAATCACCGGGGCGCGGGCGACCACCGGTTGCCATCTGCTCGTACGAGTCACCGCCCTGCGTCACGCCGGTGACGGGGTAGGTGGTCGACTGATCGATTCCTGCGACGTGCACCCCGAGCTAGGCGAGGTCTTCGCGGCCCGCGTGGACGGCGTCCGTCATGAGTGAAGAGATGTGTTTCACATCACATAGCGTGTGGGGTCTGCGAAATAGTGGCAACATCTCGCCGAATCCTCCGAAAGGGGTCAGTCTCCCGTGGAAGGTGCGAAATCGAGTGCTCGTTCGTCCGGCGACTCGCAGGTTCGACGACCGTTACTCGGCCCCGCGTGGAGCCCTGACGCCGTCGATCGTCGGCTCGTCGAGCTACTTCTCGAGGACGGCCGGATGTCGAACGCCGAACTCGCGCGGCGGGTCGGCGTGCCGGAGTCGACGTGCAGCGGCCGGTTGTGTGTGTTGCGCGAGCGGGGCGTCATCGCGGGCGTCCACGCCGACGTCGATCTCGGCTCGCTCGACGTGCCCCTCGAGGCCATGATCGCGCTGCGCTTCACGGGCCACACGCGTGACGACATCGACGGCTTCCACGCCGCAGTCGCCGATGTGCCCGGCGTCCTCGCGGCCTTCCACGTGACGGGGGAGAACGACTTCCTCGTCCACGTCTGTACGCAGTCTCCCGACGCCCTGCGCGACATCGTGCTCGACCACCTCGCGGTGCTGCCCGGCGTCGTGCACGCCGAGACGAGCCTCATCTACGAACGTATTCGCGGTTCCCGCCCTCTCGGCTGAGGCGCGACGGCCCGCGATGAAGGGCGAGGGGCGAAGGGCGATTCACGAAGAGGCCGCGGTA
>NZ_DCNR01000022.1:26768-34582 GCF_002322065.1 Dermacoccus sp. UBA1591
TACCGCGGCCTCTTCGTGAAGGCTGGTGTGATCAGGCCTTGGCGAACTCGAGGTCGAGGTTGATCTTGATCTTGTCGGAGACGAGCGCGTTGCCGCCGGGGGCTGCGGCGTCGAAGCTGAGGCCGAAGTCCTTGCGGTTGATCTCGCCCTGGGCCTCGAAGCCGGCGCGGGTGCCGCCCCACGGGTCGTCGGAGATGCCGTTGAACTCGTAGTCGAACGTGACGGGCTTCGTCACGTCCTTGATCGTCAGGTCGCCCGTGATGGTGTCGTCGCCGATGTTCGTGGCATTGAACGTCATCGTCGGGTACTTCTCGACGTCGAAGAAGTCAGCGCTCTTGAGGTGACCGTCGCGGTCGGCGTTACGGGTCTGGACCGATGCCGTCTGCACGGTGAACTCGAGCGTCGAGTTCTTGCGGTCCTCGGCGACCTCCGCGTTGACGCTGACGTCCGTGAAGCGACCCTTCACCTTGGTGACGGCGAGGTGGCGCGCGACGAAGCCGATCTCCGTGTGGTCGGCGTCGATGTTCCAGGTGCCGGGAGCGATGTCGTTGAGGGAAACCATGGTTGTGGTCCTTCCGTTGCGATGTGTGGTCGGTACTGAAATGACGATACACGCAGATAGTTGAACATTCAACTACACTGAAGAAACGTGGACGGAAACAAGATGTCCACACGAAAGCGTTGACACTGAACGAAACGTGAATCAACCCTCCGGTCGGACACCGGACGGTAGGGGCGCGCGACGGTGGTGAAGCACGAAACGGGCGGTGGAGGATGACGAAAGAGACGCGCTGGCTCGATGAGGACGAGCAGACGGCATGGCGTCACTACCTGCGGGCATCGCGCGCGCTGAGCCTCGCGCTCGATCGCGAACTCCTCGACCACGGCATGTCGCTGGCCGAGTACGAGATCCTCTCGATGCTGTCCGAGGCCGAGGGGCGTCGTCTGCGGATGGGGGCGCTCGCCGACCTCGTCGTCCAGTCCCGCAGCCGCATCACGCACACCGCCACGCGCCTGCAGCGACGCGGGTGGGTGACGCGGGAGTCGTGTTCCAGCGATTCGCGCGGGGTCGAACTCGTCCTCACCGACGGCGGCTACGACGCCCTCCTGCTCGCAGCCCCCGTTCACGTCGCGAGCGTGCGTCGATACTTCGTCGACACCATGGATGGCGACCAACTGAGCATCGTCGGTGACGGCATGCGCCGCGTGCACGAGCAAGTCGGTGGCGAGCGGGGCTGAGGCCCGCCAAGGGCGTTGTCAGGGGGCGGTGGGAGAATGGACAACATGAGTGGAAGCACCTCGAAGTCCGCAGAACTCCTGGCCCACGCGCGCACGGTGACGCCCGGCGGGGTGAACTCGCCGGTGCGCGCCTTCCGTGCCGTCGGTGGCACGCCGCGGTTCATCCGCGAGGCGAAGGGGCCGTGGCTCACGGACGTCGACGGCAACCGCTATGTCGACCTCATCTGCTCGTGGGGCCCGATGATCCTCGGCCACGCCCACCCCGACGTCATGGCCGCCGTCCAGGACGCGGCCTCGCGCGGCTTCAGCTTCGGCACCCCGAGTGAGAACGAGGTTGCCCTCGCCACCGAGATCGTGCGCCGCGTGGAGCCCGTCGAGCAGGTGCGCCTCGTCTCCTCCGGCACCGAGGCAACGATGTCGGCCATCCGCCTCGCGCGCGGCGCCACGGGCCGGAGCAAGATCGTGAAGTTCGCAGGCTGCTACCACGGCCACGTCGACGCGCTGCTCGCCGCAGCCGGCTCCGGCGTCGCCACCTTCGCCCTTCCCGACACGGCCGGCGTGCCGAAGTCGAGCGCCGGCGAGACCATCGTCCTGCCCTACAACGACGTCTCCGCGCTCGAGACCGCCTTCGCCGAGCACGGTGACGAGATCGCCGCCGTGATCACCGAGGCATCGCCCGGCAACATGGGCGTCGTGCCGCCCGCAGCCGGTTTCACGAAGGCGCTGCGCGACATCACGACCAAGCACGGCGCCCTGCTCGTCTCCGACGAGGTGATGACGGGCTTCCGCTGCTCCGCCGCCGGCTGGTTCGGCCACGAGGGCCAGCAGGGTGAGAGCGCCCCCGACCTGTTCACCTTCGGCAAGGTCATGGGCGGTGGCTTCCCCGCGGCCGCCTTCGGTGGCCGCGCCGACCTCATGGGCATGCTGGCGCCCGACGGTCCCGTCTACCAGGCGGGCACGCTGGCGGGTAACCCCGTGGCCACGGCCGCCGGCCTCGCCACGCTGCAAGGCTGCACCGACGAGGTCTACGCCCACCTCGACTCCACGGCGCACGCCATCGCCGACGCCGCCTCCGCCGAACTGACGAAGGCCGGTGTACCGCACACCGTGCAGTGGGCGAGCTCGATGTTCTCGATCTTCTTCCGCGACGGCGCGGTCACGAACTACGACGACGCGAAGGACCAGGACACCGAGGCCTTCTCGCGCTTCTTCAACGCAATGCTCGACCAGGGCGTCCACCTGCCGCCGTCGGCCTACGAGTCGTGGTTCGTCTCCGCCTCGCACGACGACGAGGCCGTCGCGCATGTGATCGACGCCCTTCCTGTCGCCGCGCGAGCCGCGGCCGCTCCCACAGACTCGGCTGCGACACTCTGACCATGACGAACGACGTCCCGCTTTCCCCGTCGACCGAGGCCCCCACCCCCACGACGAAGACGCTGGTGCACCTCGTGCGTCACGGCGAGGTGTTCAACCCGAAGAAGGTGCTCTACGGGCGCCTCGACGGCTACCACCTCTCCGAGCTCGGCCGTGAGATGGCCGAACTGACGAGCCAGTGGCTCGCTCCGCGCGACATCACCTACCTCGTCAGCTCGCCGCTCGAGCGTGCGCAGGAGACGGCCGCGCCGCTCGCCGAGAAGCTCGATCTGCCCGTCGTCCTCGACCCGCGCGTCATCGAAGCCGGGAACGATTTCGAGGGCCTGACCGTTGGATCGAACCCCAAGCAACTGCTCCAGCCCCGCTTCTGGCCGAAGCTCGTCAACCCGCTGCGGCCGAGCTGGGGAGAGCCGTACCAGGAGATCGCCGAGCGCATGTACACCGCCATCCTCGACGCCCGTGACGCCGCGGCCGGACACGAGGCCGCCGTCGTCAGCCACCAGCTGCCCGTGTGGACGGCCCGTCGCTTCGCCGAGGGCAAGCGCCTGTGGCACGACCCGCGATCGCGTGAGTGCACGCTCGCGTCGGTCACGACGATCGAGTTCACCGGTGACGAGATCACCGGCGTCCAGTACGCCGAGCCCGCGGGTCGCCTGCTGCCCAACTCGACACAGTCGGTGGGTGCCTGATGGCGCGCCGTGCCCGATCGCTCAAGGCAACCGCAGCGACGTCGCTCGCCCTTGCCGTCACCCTCGGTCTGAGTGCGTGCGGTAGCGAGCAGAACGACAGCATCAGCAAGCAGGCCCAAGCCGGCGACAACAAGGGCTATGTGGCCGGTGACGGTTCCGTCGAAGAACTTGCGGCCGCCAAGCGTGCCGAGCCCGTGAAGCTCACCGGCGAGACGCTGGACGGCAAGAAGTGGAACGTGGAGTCCGAGCGCGGCAAGGTCGTCGTCCTCAACGTATGGGGCGCGTGGTGCGGCCCGTGCCAGGCCGAGACGCCGCACCTCGAGAAGGCGTGGAAGAACTACGACAACGCGAACAAGCCCGTCGTGTTCATGGGCCTCGACCAGCGTGACTCCGACGCCGTCGCTAAGTCCACGCTCAAGAAGTGGGGCGCCACCTACCCGTCGCTGAAGAACGACGACGGGCAGAACCTGCAGGGTCTGCAGCGCAAGGTCGTCGCAACGCCGACGACGCTCGTGCTCGACAAGCAGGGGCGCATCGCGGCACGCGTCTCCGGTTCCACCACCGAGACCACGGTGCGGAACATGGTCGACAAGGTGCTCGCGGAGAAGGCTTGAGCTCCGGCGTTGCGGCGCTCGCTCACCTGACGAGTTCCCCCGAACAGATCGTCGCGAACGGCGCGTTGCCGCTCGCGATCTTCTTCGCTGCGCTCGCGGGGGTCGTCTCGTTCGCGTCGCCGTGTGTGCTGCCGCTCGTGCCGGGCTTCCTCGCCTACGTCACGGGCTTGACGGACGAGAAGCGACGCACCCGACTCGTGCTCGGCGCGTGCCTGTTCGTGCTCGGATTCTCCGTCGTCTTCGTCGGCATCCAGGCCGCCGTCAGCCTCGTCTACGACACGGTCGGCGCTCACCGCAGCCTGCTCACGCGCATCGGCGGCGTCATCGTCATCCTCATGGGGCTCATGTTCCTCGGCGTCGTGGGCCAGCGAGGCTTCACGGTGCGCTGGCGCCCGGCCGCGGGCCTCGTCGGGGCACCGTTGCTCGGTGCCGCGTTCGGTCTCGGGATGGCTCCCTGCATCTCGCCGGTTCTCGGCACGCTGGTGGCGGCCAATACGTCCCTCAACGCGGACAGCCAGGGGAGGGCTCTGTTCCTCACCGTCTGTTACGCGCTCGGCATGGGCCTGCCGTTCATCCTCATCGCCGCTGGGTGGAGCCGTGCCGAGAAGGCGTCGAAGTGGCTTCGTGACCACCACCGTCCGATCCAGATCGTCGGCGGCACTCTCATGATCGCCATGGGCTTGCTCATGGTGAGCGGGCTGTGGGAGGAACTCATGGCCCTCGTCCAGTCCAACCTCGTCAACCAGTTCGAAACGGTGATCTAGTGGCAGCCAAGAAGGCCCCGGGCAACAACGGGCCCGAGACCAGCGACGACGCAGCGGAGGGCGCAGCCGCCAAGAAGTCGCCGCGAGGCGGCGCGAAGGCCGGTGGCAAGTCCGGCACGTCGGTCAAGGCCGGCGCGAGCATCGGTGTCGTCGGCATGCTGCGCTGGTTCTGGCGCCAGCTGACGACGATGCGCACGGCGCTGTTCCTGCTGCTGCTCGTGGCCATCGCGGCCGTGCCGGGCTCGATCTTCCCGCAGCGCTCGATCGACGCCACCCGCGTCACCCAGTACGAGCAGGACCATCCCGACCTGTTCCCGTGGCTCGATCGCCTCGGGATGTTCAACGTCTACAGCACGCCGTGGTTCGCCGCGATCTACCTGTTGCTCGCCGTCTCGCTCATCGGCTGCATCATCCCGCGCACCAAGGTGCACTGGAAGGCGATGCGTTCCGGGCCGCCGAAGATGCCGCGCAACATCAAGCTCCTGCCGGCTCACCGCAACGAAACGCTCGACGCCAGCCCCGAGGCCGTCGCGCAGGCCGCGCGCGAGGTTCTCCGACCCACCCCGAGCTGCGCCACGTCCGCACCCGCGTGCGGACCCCGGGGCAGAACGGGTCACGCGAACGCGGGTTCGGCACCTTGAAGTACGAACGGCTCTACATCGATGAGATCGCCGACGCCGTCATGCTCGCCAAGCACGCCCAGGAGTACCGACTGGAGTACAACTCCATCCGCCCGCACGAAGCCATCGCCTGGAACCGGCCACTCGACGTCCATCTGGGGATCGCCGACCCGACGATCCCGACATTTCAAACCACCGAAATCCTGCCAACTACTTGACGCGGGACACAAGTTCGCCGACCTGGGGATGGTGCAGGTGCTTTGTACCGCTCGAGCAGAGTCGAACGTCATGCTTGGCCCAAAGCCGGGCAAAGTCAGGGCTGTTCATCGAGAGGTCGCCAACAAGTTCGGCGAGCAGGCGGTCGTCGGGGTACTGTGCGGCGACGTAGCGCAGCGAGGCGACAGCCCGTGCTGCTTCATCGGCCCAGTCGCGGTGCAGTTCGCGGGTGTGGGGGTCGAGAAATAGCAGCCGCAACTGGTTCGGGCGGGTTGCGGGGTCCTCCGGGGCCGCGAAGGGGAGGTGGCCAGCGACCAGCACGTGCCCGAGTTGGTTCCAGGCCAGGATGTCGTTACGGCGGCCGAGCAACAGTGCGGGCACGGTGGGCATCGAGGTGAGAAGCACGAGGGCTCCGCCGTTCGGGATCTCGGCGCGGGCGGTCCGACGACGCTTGGCAGGCGTAGGCCGCGCTAGCTCGAACAGATGCGCCCGTTCGGCGTCGTCAAGGTTCAGGGCTCGCGCCAGCGCATCAATGATCGCGTCGCTGGCATTGGTCGATTGCCCTTGTTCTAGTCGCGTGTAGTAGTTGGCGGAGATACCAGCGATCTGAGCGAGTTCCTCGCGTCGCAGCCCAGGCACCCGGCGCGTTCCCCAAACCGTGATCCCTGCCCGGTCGGGAGTGACCGCACCGCGCCGGCTGCGGAGGAAATCACCGAGCTCGTTCGCGGGCCGGACACGCTGCTGTTGAGGTCGCACCGGTCCAGTGTGGCTCACGCTTTACTGCGGAGAGTGCCCCTGTCAGGGGTACCAAGCGCAGGGATCTGGCTGCTCCGGTGGCGCGGCCCGAGGGTTGACCGCATGACCACCGATTCTTCGCTCGCGCCTGCTGATCAGGCCGCCGCGGATGCCGCCTTCGGCACCCGTGAGCGCATGGCGCTCTTCGTCCTCCTCACGGCGAGCTTCACTCTCGCCGTGGACTGAATCGCCCCGGGTTTGGTAGAGGCTGAGTAATGCCGTTTCGGCGGGCGCCGCAACGGTGTGCTGCTGATCGTAGTAAGCCTGCTCGAACTCGACCGGCGGGACGAGCCCGATCTCGCCGTGCAAGCGCTTGTGGTTGAACCAGTCGACGTACTCCGCGATCGCGATCTCCAACTCGTCGATGTTCTTCCACGGGCCACGGTTACGCACGAGTTCAGCCTTGAACAACGAGTTGAACGCCTCCGCCAGGGCGTTGTCATACGAATCGCCCGTCGATCCGACGGACGCGACCGCACCGGCCTCACCAAGACGCTGCGTGTAGCGAACCGCGACATACTGAACGCCCCTGTCGCTGTGGTGCCTCAGCCCCGTCACGTCCTGCCCGTCACGTTGACGGATCCACAACCCCATGTCCAGGGCGTCCAACGCCAGGTCGGTGCGCAGCGATTTCGACACCTGCCAGCCCACGACACGGCGCGAGTAGACGTCGATGACGAACGCGGCGTAAGCCCATCCACTGAATGTTCGGCAGTACGTGATGTCCGCGACCCACAACTCGTTCGGCGCCGACGCGGTGAAGTCCCGCTCGACCAAGTCCGGACGATCATCCGGGCCACGCCCAGGAATCGTGGTGCGGGGTCCCTTCGCGCGACTGACGCCGCGCAGGCCCGCAGCACGCATGAGACGTTCCACGGTGCAACGCGCCACGGTGATGCCTTCACGCACGAGTTCAGCATGGACCTTGCGGGCGCCGTACACGCCGTAGTTGTCCTTGTGAACCCGGCGAATCTGCGCCGCCATTTCTACGTCGCGAACCGCTCGCGGCGACGGCGGGCGCGTCTTCGCGGCGTAGTACGTGCTCGGTGCGATCTTGACCCCAGCCTCGGTGAGGGTGCGACAGATCGGCTCGACACCGAACTCATGCTTGCGATCGTCGATGAACTCCACGATCAGTGATGTGGGCGGTCGAGCTCCGCCGCGAAGAAAGCCGACGCCGATCGCAGGATGGCGTTCGCGCGCCGTAGCTCGCGGTTCTCCCGCTCGAGTTCGAGCAGGCGTTCGTGCTCGCTCGTCGTCACACCGGGGCGGGTGCCGGCATCGACTTCTGCCTGACTCACCCAGTTGCGCAGGGTCTCGGGATTCACACCGAGCTGCTCGGCCACCCTGCGTACTGCTCCTCGTCGCCGTTCCGGATCTTGGCGAGCTTTGATCGCGAGACGTGTCGCGCGCTCTTGAAGCTCTGCCGGGTACTTCCGTGGTGCTGCCATGCTGTCCATCCTCGCGTTGAATGACAGCCTCCACCGAACCCGGGGCGATTCA
>NZ_DCNR01000024.1:0-15057 GCF_002322065.1 Dermacoccus sp. UBA1591
CCCGAAAGACTGGGGTTGAGTAGTTCAAGACCATCACGCATTTCTACGTCCACCACAAAGCCGTGGCCACAAACCATGGCGTCCACCGTGAATCGTCGCCCGGGCGCACTCCACGGCCACATCAGGGATTCATTGGAACATCGGGGGATCTCCAGTGTTTCCTCACGTCCCGGGGCTAGTGTCGTGCCGTGGTGGAGACGGGGAACAAGAACGAGCGCCTCACGTCGTCGGTCGAGGCGTGCAATCGTTGGCGGGATCATGGGTGGCGGGACAAGGTCGCGATCTGGGCCGGCCGGCTGCTCGTGCTGGCGGCGTTCGTCTCTCTCGCCGGAGTGTTCTTCCACCGCAGCGTGATCCTGCGCGTCGTCATGGACGTCCTTGGCTGGGTCAACATCCCGAGTGAGCCGTCCCTGTTCGCCGCCTGCATGGCTCTCGTCCTCGCAGGCGGTATCCGCCGTCGTTTCCGTCCGGCGCACACCGTCCTCGCCGTCGTCATGGGGCTTTCGGTGCTGGACTCGCTCGCCCGTCTCGTGTTCGCGCACCAGGTCACCCAGATGATCAACCGTCTCCACGTGCGTGGCGTCTATCGCGACTGGGCGCAGTTCCAGACGTCGCCGGGTGTGTCCGCAGCTATCCTGGCTCTGAGTGTCACGTCGTTCGTCGTCGTGCTCCTCGCGCGCCCCGCGTTCCGAGCGCGGTTCAGTTCCGGCTCGAAGGCGGCGGCACTCATCAGCCTCATCGGAGGTCTGTTCCTGTCGTTCGTCGTCGCGTTCTTGCTCACACTGTCGTTCCCGCGTGATCTCGACACCCTCGGGCAGAAGTTCGTCTGGTCGGTCCGCAGCACGTTCGGCGTCAGGACACCGCCGGCCAGCCCGGGTTTCGGAGGGCACCACGGGTACGAATGGACCTTCGTCGTCGCGAGCACGGTGTCGACCCTCGTCCTCATCTTCTCGCTGCTCGTCCTCTGGCGTTCGGGCCGCGGCTCCGGGCTCATCGACGCCGACGAGGAACTGCGCATCCGCCGTCTCCTGCTCGAGCACGGCGAGGACGACTCCCTGGGGTATTTCGCCACGCGTCGGGACAAGGCCGTCGTCTTCGCCCCTGACGGCCGTGCCGCCGTCACGTTCCGCAACGAGGGGAGTGTCAGCGTCGCGTCCGCCGACCCCATCGGGCGAGCTGAGTCCTGGGACGACGCCATCGCCGTGTGGCTCGGCCAGTGCCGCGAGCATGGGCTGTACCCCGCCGTCCTCTCCGCCAGCACGAGGGGAGCGCGCGCCTACGTCGAGGCGGGGCTCAAGGCGTGGTCGCTCGGTGACGAGGCCATCATCGACACCGACACTTTCTCCTTGCGCGGGCGCTCGATGCGTCCCGTCCGCCAGGCCGTCACCCGCGTCGAACGCTGCGGTTACACGACCCAGGTACGCCGCCACGACGAACTGGGCGACGACGAACTGGCCGAACTCTCGCGGCTCGCCGACGACTGGCGCGGCAACGAGACCGAGCGCGGATTCTCGATGGCCCTCAACAGGCTTGGTGACCGCGCGGACGGGCGCTGCGTCGTCATCACCGCCCACGACACCCGCGGCGCCGTGCGGGGGTTCCTGTCCTTCGTCCCGTGGGGCTCGCGGGGGCTGTCGCTCGACCTGATGCGCCGCGACCGTCAGGCCGAGAACGGCCTCAACGAGTTCATGGTCGCGCACCTCGCCGAAGCGGCACCCGCCCTGGGCATCCGGCGCATCTCGTTGAACTTCGCAGTCTTCCGCAACGTCTTCGCCGATGCGGACGAGGTAGGCGCTGGCCCCATCACCCGCGTCACGGACAAGGCGCTCTCGATCGCGTCGAAGTTCTGGCAACTGGAGACGCTCTACCGCTCGAACGACAAGTACCACCCCGAATGGGTGCCGCGCTTCCTCTGCTACGACGCCGAGCTCACCGTCCCGCGTGCCGGTTTCGCGATGGGTGTGGCCGAGGGTTTCGTCCCCCTCATCGGGCCGCGGTTGCTCGTCGGGCCCAAGCCGGCCGACCATCAGCCGCCGCGCCCCGAAGCCGTCTTCGTCGAGCGAGTCCAGGCCCTCGAGGCGGACGCACTCACCCCGCGGATGCCCGAGCCGCGCCGCAGCGAACAGCAGCGCGTGCGCCGCGAGAAGCTCGCCCGCATGGAGGCCGGCGGCGTCGAAGGCTACCCCGTCGCAGTGCCGCGCATCGCGCGCATCGAGGACGTCGTCACGGCGCACGGCCGGCTTCCCGCCGATCACCGCACGGGCGAGCGCGTCTCCGTCACGGGGCGGGTGCGGGCCCTGCGCGACTTCGGTGGCGTCAGCTTCGTCGTGCTCGACGAGGACGGCGCCCGCCTCCAGGCGATGGCGACGCGCGACGTCACCCCGGCCGAGAAGTACGATCACTGGCGACACTGGATCGACCTCGGGGACATCGTCTCGGTGACGGGCGAGATCGTCACGTCGAAACACGCAGAGCTGTCCGTGCACGTCAGCGACTGGCAGATGGCGGCGAAGTGCCTGAGCCCGATCCCCGACCTGCACTCACCGTTCCGCGACCCCGACGCGCGCGTCCGCAACCGCTCGCTCGACCTCATCGTCAACCGTGATTCGATGGACATGCTGCTGCGCCGATCACGCGGTGTGCGGGCGTTCCGTGACGCGTTCGACGCACTCGGGTACACCGAGGTGGAGACGCCGATGCTGCAGGCGGTGCACGGTGGGGCGTCCGCGCGCCCGTTCAAGACTCACATCAATGCTTACGGCATGGATCTGTTCATGCGCATCGCTCCCGAGCTGTACCTGAAGCGGCTCGCCGTCGGCGGCATGCAGAAGGTGTTCGAGCTGAACCGCAACTTCCGCAACGAGGGCGCAGACGCGACCCACAACCCCGAGTTCACCTCGCTCGAGGCCTACGACGCCTACGGCGACTACCTGACGATGCGCGACCTGACGCGCGAGGTGCTCCTCGCCGTCGCGCGGGCCGTCAACGGTGGGGAGTTCGCCGAACGCCCCCGCCCCGACGGCACCATCGAGCGTGTCGACCTGTCGGGGCAGTGGCCGACGATCCCCGTGCACGAAGCCGTCTCCAGGGCCTGCGGGGTGTTGCTGACGTCGGCGTCGTCGCGGGACGAGGTGGCTGCGGTCTGCGCGGCGCACGGCGTCGACGCGCCGCGCGAGAAGAGTGCGGGTGAACTAGTCGTCGAGCTGTACGACGAACTCGTCGAGGGCCAGACCATGTTCCCGACGTTCTACATCGACTTTCCCGTCGAGACGTCACCGCTCACCCGCGCGCATCGCGGCGACCCCAGGCTGTCGGAGCGCTGGGACCTCGTCGCGTTCGGCGCCGAGATCGGCACCGCCTACTCGGAGCTCGTCGACCCGATCGAACAGCGAAGGCGCCTGACGGAGCAGTCCCTCAAGGCCGCGGCCGGTGACGTCGAGGCGATGTCGCTCGACGAGGCGTTCCTCAGCGCTCTCGAGTACGCGATGCCGCCGACGGGTGGGCTCGGCATCGGCGTCGACCGCTCCATCATGATGATGCTCGGTGCGCCGATTCGTGCGACGCTCGCGTTTCCGTTCGTGCGCCCTCAGGGTTGATCACCCTTGTCGAGCGACATGCCCAGTGTGACGAACTTTACACAAAGGTTACACAGGGGAGACACACAGCGCATTCCAAGGGGCATGATCGAACACGGCGCCACACGCTCGTGGACGCGCGGTTCACCAGGCCATCCAGGGAGTACGCATGAAGAAGACCATCGGCGCCGTGGGCGCTGCGTTCAGCCTGCTGGGCGTCGGGCTGTCGGCCCCCGTCACGGCGGCGAGTTCCGTTCCCGCTCAGGGCGCGACGCCCACTGCGGACGCGTCCTCGTCCTACACCCCGCCGCCGGTCACCTGGGGTACCTGCGCGAACGCGCGCCTGAGCAAGGCCGGCGCCCAGTGCGGATTCGTCGAGGTGCCCCTCGACTACGCCAAGCCCAAGGGCGAGAAGATCAAGATCGCCGTCTCCCGCATCAAGCACAAGACGAGCGACGCCAAGAAGCAGGGCATCATGCTCGTCAACCCAGGTGGCCCGGGCGGCTCCGGTCTGACGCTGTCGCGCCTCGGCGGCGCCGTGCCCAACAAGGGCGGCGACCCGTACGACTGGATCGGCTTCGACCCGCGCGGCGTGGGCTCCAGCGTCCCGACCCTGGCCTGCGACGGCAACTACTTCGGCTACAACCGCCCTGACTACCGGGTGACGAAGGCCGGCACGTCGCAGGCCTGGCTGAAGAGGTCGGCCGCCTACTCCGCGTCGTGCTCCAAGGCTGCCGGTGCGAAGCTCATGCCGCACATGAAGACGATCGACAACGTGCGCGACATGGACTCGATCCGCAAGGCGCTCGGTGAGAAGCAGATCAACTTCTACGGCTTCAGCTACGGCACGTACCTCGGCCAGGTCTACGCCACGATGTTCCCGAAGCAGACGCGTCGCATGGTCATGGACGGTGTCGTCGACCCGCGCGACGTCTGGTACGACGCGAACCTCAACCAGGACATCGCGTTCGACAAGAACATGGACGTCTTCTTCGACTGGGTCGCGGGCAACGACGCGACGTACCACCTCGGCACGAGCGGCAAGGCCATCAAGAAGCAGTGGTATTCGATGCGCGACAAGCTCGCGAAGAAGCCCGCAAACGGCAAGATCGGGCCTGACGAGTGGACCGACGCCTACCTCAACGCCGGTTACTACGTCTTCGGCTGGGAGGACGACGGCGCCGCCCTGGCCGCTGCGCTGCAGAAGGGTGACTTCGGCCCGACGACCGCGCTGTACGACGACGCCAACGGCTCCGGACCGGGCTCGGACAACAGCTACGCGGTCTACCTCGGCACGCAGTGCACCGACGTCAAGTGGTCTAACGTGTGGAGCAAGTGGCTCTCGGACAACTCGAAGGTCGACAAGAAGGCGCCCTTCGAGACGTGGGCGAACGCCATGTTCAACCTCCCGTGCACGAGCTGGCCGGTCAAGGCGACGAACGCGCAGGCCATGAAGATCGACGGTTCGAAGGTCGGGCCGGTGCTGCTCATCGCCGAGACCCACGACGGTGCGACGCCGTTCCCGGGCGCGCTCGAGGTGCGCAAGCGCTTCCCGAAGAGCGCTCTCATCGAGGGCGTCGGTGGAACGACGCACTCCGGTTCGCTCAATGGCATCGCCTGCACGGACGACAAGATCTCCGCCTACCTCCTCACCGGCGCGATGCCCGCGCGGACGGGTGGACCGGGCCACGCCGACGTCGAGTGCGACCCTGTGCCCCAGCCGGAGCCCGGCCCCGCCAACGAGGTGACGGACAGCGCGTCCAGCACGAAGAAGAAGCACCACCACGTCCAGCAGCGTGAGGGCATGCAGGCCGACCTGCGCTCGAGCCTGCAGAAGGTCGCCACCGTCGGCGCTCGCTGACGCACGGCTGGTCTGACGCGTCCTGACGGCGAAGGGCCGCGATCATCCTCTCCGGATGGTCGCGGCCTTTCGTCATGCTCGCGCCGAGCGGCGCGGAGGGTGTCTCAGTGACGCAGCGCCTTGCGGGCCAGAGCGTTGCCGATGAACTGGGCGATCTGAACGAAGACGATGATGACGACGACGGCGGCCCACGTCACGGCCCAGTCGTAGCGGCGGTAACCGTAGGACAGGGCGAAGTCACCGATGCCGCCGCCGCCCATGGCGCCGACGACGGCCGTCATGTCGATGACCGCGACGAGCGCGAACGTGTAGCCGAGGATCAGCGGCGCCAGCGCCTCGGGGATGAGCACGGTGCGAATGATGCGCCACGGACTCGCCCCCATCGCCTGCGCCGCCTCGATGACGCCGGGGTCGACGCTCACGAGGTTCTGCTCGACGATGCGGCTGATGCCGAAGGTCGAGGCGATCGTCAGCGGGAAGATCATCGACTTCGCACCGATCGTCGAGCCCGTGACTGCGAGCGTCAACGGCCCGAGAGCGGCGGCGAAGATGATGAACGGGATCGGTCGGATGATGTTGACGAGGACGTTGAGCACCGTGTGCAGAACTCGGTTCTCGAGGATGCCGCCGCGTCGTGTGGTGTTGAGCAGCACGCCGAGGGCGAGGCCGAGGATGCCGCCCATGATGATCGTCGCGCCGACCATGAGCAGCGTCTCGCCCACCGCGGTGACGATCGTGGGGCGCAGCGCCTCCCAATCGGTTGCGGGCATCATGCGGCGACCTCCTCGACGTCGGCGGCGAGACGCAGTTCGTCGAGCACGGTGGTGACGGCGTCGTCGTCGCCGCGCAGGGCGAGCGTCAACGTCGTCAGGGTGTCGTCCTTGAGCGGTGTGAGTCCACCGTGCACGATCTCCGGTTCGACGCCGTGTGCGGACATGCGGGCCAGGACACGGCCGAACTCGCGCGGGTCGTGAACCGTCAGCGTCGCGAGGCGCCCGTCGTGGGCAGCGCGCAGCCGGGCGCTCTCGCGTGCGTCGGGCACGTTCCGCAGGGTGGCGTCGACGAGGCGGCGCGTCGCGTCCGCCTTCGGCGCGCCGAGGACGTCGACGGTGCGCCCGGACTCGACGATGCGGCCGGCCTCGAGGACGACGACGTCGTCGGCGAGTTCGCGCACGACGTCCATCTCGTGGGTGATGACGACGATCGTCACGCCGAGCTCGTCGTTGACGCGGCGCAGCAGCGCGAGGACGTCCTTCGTCGTGTCGGGGTCGAGCGCGGACGTGGACTCGTCGGCGAGCAGGATCTCCGGGTTCGTCGCGAGCGCACGGGCGATGCCGACGCGCTGCTTCTGCCCGCCGGAGAGCTCGTCGGGGTAGGCCCACGCCTTCTCGGTGAGCCCGACGAAGCTGAGCAGCTCGGTGATGCGCGCCTCCTGGCGCGCCTTGTCCCAGTCGGCGACCTCGAGGGGGTAGGCGACGTTGGCGTACACCGTGCGCGAGCGGATGAGGTTGAACTGCTGGAACACCATGCCGATGCGACCGCGCAGCTCGCGCACCTGCTTCGCGGACAGCGACGCGAGGTCGACGCCGTCGATCTCGACGTGGCCGCGCGTCGGCGTCTCCAGGCCGTTGATGAGACGTACGAGGGTGCTCTTGCCGGCGCCGGAGAAACCGATGACGGCGACGATGCGTCCGCGCTCCACCTGCGTCGTGATGCCGTCGAGAGCCGTCACCCGGCTCTTGCCGCGGGTGAACGTCTTGCCGACGTCGTGGAAGGCGACGGCGGGCGGGGTGGCACTCGCCGGCGCGGCGGCCTTCGTCGGTGTGGGGGAGGGGCCCGTCACTTCGATCCCTTCGCCTTGATCTGGGCCTCGAGGTTCGCGAGGATGCCCTGCACCTCGGAGGCGGAGTTGTTCACGAGGACGCTCGTGCCCTTCGTGCGCTCCTCGATGAGCTTCTCGACGCTCGGGTCGTGGTAGGCCTTGACGAACTTGGCGTAGTCGGCGTTGTCCTTGTCCGCGGCGCGCGCGACGACGACGTTGATGTACGGCTTCGACGAGGCCGCATGCGGGTCGTCCTTGAACAGGGCCTTGCTCGGGTCGAGCTTCGCGTCCGCGGCGAAGTTGTTGTTGACGATCGCGCCGTCGACGGACGGCAGCGCGGCCGCGGTCTGCTCGGCGTTGACCGCTGTGACGGTGACCTTCGAGGCGCCGGCTTCGATGTCGGCCGGGGTCGACAGCGAGGTGCCACCACCCTTGAGCTTCAGCAGTCCGGCGCTCTGCAGCAGCAGCAAGGCGCGTGCCTGGTTCGTCGGATCGTTGGGGATGGCGATCTTGCCGCCCTGGGGGAACTGGCCGACGCTCGTGTGCTTCTTCGAGTACAGCGCCAGCGGGACGATGTACGTCGCCCCGATGGGCGTGAGGTTCTGCTTCGCCTTGGTGTTGTAGTCGGCGAGGAATTGCAGGTGCTGGAACTGGTTGAGGTCGACCTGGCCCTCGGAGAGCGCGGGGTTGGCCTGGGTGTAATCAGAGAAGTTGACCGGTTCGATGTCGAGGCCGTACTTGTCCTTGCCCACCTTGACGAGCTGGTTCCAGTACGGGTCCGACGCCTCCGTCGTGCCCACCTTGAGGTGGGTCAGCTTGTCGTCACTGCTCCCGCCGAGCACCTTGGCCCCGATGCCGGCGGCCAGCGCGACGACGAGGACGCCTGCGCCGATCGCGACGTACTTGCCGGTGTTGTTCTTCGGTTTCGGGGGCAGGGCGGTCGCGCCGTTCTCGGCGCTCGTGGCGTCATGCGTGGACGAGGCGGGCGTCGAGGTCTCGTCGGCGGGGGTGTGCTTGTCGGTCATGATCTCTCCTGGTGAGGCGGCAAGGATGCGAATGCGCGGAGCTGGCGCGGATGCGCGGAGTCAGCGCGAAGGCGGGGGCGCCGGGGTGGGGCGCGGTGCGCGGTGTCGTGCGGGGCATGCCTTTCGGGGCCTGGGCAGCGCAACGGAAGGCTCACGAGGATGCCGTCACGTTGGGTGCCGAGCGTGCTTGCCGCGTGGTCGACGCGGCCGGGTCATCACCTGGAGCACCCCGCCACGCGTGTGAGGGTTGCCGTCCGACCAGCCAGGGCTTTGCATCGGATCTCTTGACCAGCAGCGAGATTAGAGCCGCGCACGACAAAGCGTCAAGTTGTGGCACTGGAGATGAGACGTGGGCGAAGATTGTGACGTGCGACACGCGGCGTGGCTGATGCGGCGTCTTTCGCCGTCGAGGCTCGGGTGAGTGATTTCTTCACACAGCTTGGACGATCGTCTAGGTGGGTGATGAGTGTGACGTCGGCCACGCGCCGAGGGCCCCGGCGTCGTGTTCGACGACGCCCCACCCGGGCAGCACTTCGGTGACGTCCTGACTCAGCCGGACGCCACACGCTCGGCTGGTTCGAGCGTGCGGGCGGTCTTCCGCGGCGGCCACCCGAAGAATGACTTCCGCACGATGGGCACGTTCGTCAAGGTGCAGCGTCAGGTCGGCTCGTCGTGGGTCGACGTCCTCGACGACCACGACTGGGACACCGCGTACGTCTGGTCGCGCGAGGGCGTCTCGTACTCGCGATGCACCATGGAGCGGCGCATACGTCGCGGCACGCCCGCGAGCACGTATCGCCTCGTGCAGCAGGGCAACTGGAAGAACGGCTGGAACGGCAAGGTCAGTGCCCATACCGGAACGAGCCGGGCCTTCCAGGTGCGCTGAGACGGCCGGTGCGCCGCGGTGGCCGGTTGATCGGCCGCCGGCTCAGCAGCCGCCGTGCATGTCGTCGTCAGCGTGGCGGGAGGACATCCGTCTGCGCGGGCAGGTCGGCGACGCCGACGGGGCACGTGACGCCCTTGAAGCCGTGGTTGCAGTAGCCGCCGGGGTGCTTGGACAGGTACTGCTGGTGGTACAGCTCCGCCGGCCAGAAGGGGCCCGCCTCGTCGGCCGGGCGCATCTCGGTCGTGATGGCGCCGCGGCCCGCGTCGTCGAGTGCCTCTTGGAAGAGCGCGGACGTCTCGCGGGCAGCGCGCTCCTGCTGCGGCGTCGTCCAGTAGATCGCCGAGCGGTACTGCGTGCCGACGTCGTTGCCCTGCCGGTTCGCGGTCGTCGGGTCGTGGTTCTCCCAGAACGCCTTGAGAAGCTCGCGTTCGGACACGCGCGACGGGTCGTAGGCCACCATGACCGTCTCGGTGTGGCCCGTGCCGCCGTCACAGACGTCCTCGTACGTCGGCTCGGTGGCGTGGCCGCCCATGTACCCGACGGCCGTGGTGACGACGCCCGGAATCTTCCAGAAGATGCGTTCGGCGCCCCAGAAGCAGCCCATCGCGACGTACAGGGTCGCCGAGCCGTCGGGCAGTTCGGAGAACATCGGCACGTCGAGGACGTCGTGCAGGTCGCTCGCCTCGGGCGTTCGGGTGTGCTTTCGAGTGAACATGAGGTGCCTTTCCTCGGGTTCCGAGACAACACCGCCGGCGGTCGAGGCATTCCGGCCCGAGCCTCCGCCGGCATGAACGGGTTGTCGCACGATCCAGGCGGACGCGCCGAAAAACCGGTTGCGTACGCAGCTGGTGCTGAGTGCAATGTCGCCATGCGCATTCGTCAGATCGGCCCGTCCGACCCGCTGTTCGACGCCTGGGCGCAGGTGTTCATGACGGTGGGCCACGAGCAGTGGGGCAAGCACACGACCGCCTACCCCGCCGACGAGCTGCGCGCCATGTGGGGCAAGGAATCCGAGACGCGTCATGCGTTCGTCGCCGTCGAGGGGGAAGCCTCGTGTGACGACGACGCCGTTGGGGGAGCAGCCGACATCCAGGATGATGGCGTGGACACAGCAGCTGGCGTCGTCGGTGCCGCCGAGCTCGTCCTGCCGCGCCGCGACAACACCCACCTCGCGTTTCTCCACCTCGACGTGCTGGCTCCCGCGCGACGACGGGGTGTCGGCTCGGCGCTGCTCTCAGCCGCGGAGGAGATCATGCAGGACGAGGGACGTACGACGGTCCTCGTCGAGACGCAGACGCCCGTCGGCCAGCCTGACGCCGGAGGCGCCTTCCTCGCTGCCCGAGGGTTCGCTCAGGCCCAGAGGTGCGTGCGCAACGCTCAGCGTCTGCCGGTCAGCGACGCCGTCGCCGCACAGATGCGTGCCGCCCTCGCGTTCGACGACGAGTATGTCGTCGAGACGGCCGTCGACGACCTCCCGTCGCAGTGGCTCGAGGAGCGGGCCCGTCTCGGAGCGATGATGTCGACCGACACCCCGCTCGGTGACGTTGCGATCGAACCGGAGACGTGGGATGCCGCGCGGGTGCACGAGCTGTTCGACACCGCACGCGCTCAGGGTCGACGCGTCGTCGAGGCCGTGGCGTGGCACCGACCGAGCGGGCAGATGGCCGCGTTCACGCACGTCAGCGTTCCCGCGGAGACGCCTTGGATCGCCTACCAGGACGACACCCTCGTCGAGGCCGCGCACCGTGGGCACCGGCTCGGCTACCGGGTCAAGGCTGCGGTGTCGCTGCTGCTGCCGCAGGTCGCGCCGGGCGTCGAGGTGCAGCGCACCTGGAACGACGAGACGAACACCCACATGCTGCGGATCAACTCCGAGCTCGGCTACGAACGCGAGGGCACGATGTTCGAATGGCAGAAGAGGCTTGCATGAGCCCGTCCGGTGCGCCCGTACGCGAGGTGCTCGGCATCGAGGTGACGCACGAGCAGCTGCTGCAGTGGCGCGCGTGGACGATGCCGGTCGATCAGCCGTTCGTCGTGCCCCGCAGCGTCGCGCACGACCTCGGCCTGCGCGACGAGCCCGAGCGGGTGACGTTCGAGCTCAAGGACACGTTCCTGCTGTACGGCGTGGACGACCAAGCCATCTGCTGGCTCGATCGCGCGGCGGCGCGCGCCTTGCCGGCGTCTCTGAGGCGAGCGCAACCCACGCGTCACCTCTGGCGTAGCGGTGACGACGCGTCGGCCATCGCGCGCGACCTCGAGCGCGTCGTGGCATACGTCGTCGAGGGGCGGCGCGCGAGTCGTCATCGCGAGATCACCCAGCGGGCCTGGGCCGACATCGACGCCGTGCTGCCAGGCGCCCGTGAGATCGCGGGGACGTTCCCGCGCGCCAGCGGGCCCAACTGCTTCGGTGCCGTTCTCGCCGCGGCCGGCGTGGACGGCGCACGTGAGGAGTGGATGCAGCGCGAGCCGATCGAGGCGTGGCTGCGGGAGCGGACGCGGTTGCTGCCGCGTCATGACACCGACGACGGCCTTGGTGTCGTCCATGTCTGGCGCAACCCCGACGGCCTGATCGACCACGCGGCCGTCAGCCTGGGTGGTGGCTGCGCGCTCCACAAGCCGTCGTGTGGATGGATGTCGCCGACCAAGGTGCTGACGACGCGGGAACTCATGGCGAGCGCCCGCGTTCCCGGGCGGCGCGTGCGCCGTCATCGTCTGCTGTGACGTCGTGATCGGGACGAATGGGCGGGGCGCGTGCGCACTCGGTAACCTGGGGCGCGTGACCGACGTGCTGACGATGCAAGATGCCCTGTTGACGCTGCAGAAGTACTGGACCGACCGCGGATGCATGGTCGTGCAGCCCTACAACACCGAGGTCGGTGCGGGGACGATGAACCCCAACACCGTCATGCGCGTGCTCGGGCCCGAGCCGTGGCACGTCGCGTACGTCGAGCCCTCCGTGCGCCCCGATGACAGCCGCTACGGCGAGAACCCGAACCGGCTGCAGACGCACACGCAGTTCCAGGTCATCCTCAAGCCCGACCCGGGCAACCCGCAGGAGCTCTACCTCGGCTCGCTCGAGGCGCTCGGCATCGACCTCGACGCGCACGACGTGCGCTTCGTCGAGGACAACTGGCAGCAGCCCGCCATCGGCGCGTGGGGCCTGGGTTGGGAGGTCTGGCTCGACGGCATGGAGGTCACGCAGTTCACATACTTCCAGCAGGTCGTCGGGCAGAACCTCGAGCCTGTCGCCGTCGAGCTGACGTACGGCATGGAGCGCATCCTCATGGCGCTGCAGGGCGTCACGCACTTCAAGGACATGGCGTACGCCGAGGGCATCAGCTACGGCGAGGTGTTCGCGCAGAACGAGTACGAGATGTCGCGCTACTACCTCGACGACGCCGACGTCGACGCGGCCCGCGCGTTCTTCAAGGAGTACACCGACGAGGCTCAGCGCCTCATCGACGCACGCCTGCCGGTGCCGGCGTGGACGTACGTGCTCAAGAGCTCGCACGCGTTCAACATCCTCGACAGCCGCGGCGCCGTCTCCACGACGGAGCGTGCGCGCTCGTTCTCCCTCATGCGCCGCCTCGCTCGCGAGACCGGTGCACTGTGGACCGAGCGTCGCGCCGAACTCGGTCACCCGCTGCTCAAGGGCGACGCGGCGACGTCACGCGTGCGTGAGCTGGCGGAGGCGGCCGCGTCGGCGCCCAACGTCACCCAGCCCGTCGAGAAGCCCGAACCGGCGCCCACCGCAGCCGAACTCGGCGACGCGCCGCAGACGTTCACGTTCGAGATCGGCGTCGAGGAGATGCCGCCGCACGTGCTCGACGCGACGATTCCCGCCGTGCGTGACGCTGTCACGTCGGCGCTCGCCGGCACCCGCCTCGAGCACGGCGACGTCGCCGTCGTCGGCACGCCGCGCCGCATCGTCGTCACCGTGCCCGGGGTCAGCGCGCACGAGCCGGACTCCGAGACCCTCGCCAAGGGCCCGAAGGTCGCGGCCGCCTACAAGGATGGTGCGCCGACGAAGGCCCTCGAGGGCTTCGCGCGCGGCAAGGGCGTCTCCGTCGACGACGTCGTCACCGCCGAGTTCGACGGTGCCGAGCACGTCGCCGTCAAGCAGACGCAGACGGGGCGCGGTGTGCTCGAGGTGCTCGGCGAGATCGTCGCCGACGTCGTCTCCGGCCTACGCAGCGACAAGAACATGAAGTGGAACGACCCGCAGCTGACGTTCAGCCGCCCGATCCGCTGGGTCGTCGCGCTGTGGGGCAAGCACGTCGTCCCCGCGACGGTGGGCTCACTCACCACGGGCCGCACGACGTACGTCGCGCGCACCGCAGCGCAGCCGCACGTCGACGTCGCCGCTGCCGACGAGCTCGTCCCGACGCTCGAAGCGGCCGGTTTCGTGCTCGACCCGACAGCGCGACGCCGCCAGGTCGTCGACGGTGCCCTGGCGCTCGCGAAGAGCGTCGGCGGCACGATCGACATCGACGGCGAGGCGAGCCTCGTCGACGAGATCACGAACCTCGTCGAGGAGCCGCACGGTGTGCTCGGCACCTTCGAGGAGCGCTACCTCGAGCTGCCCGAGCAGATCCTTACCACCGTCATGCGCAAGCACCAGCGCTACCTGCCGGTGCGCGACGCCTCCGGCACGCTCATGCCGTACTTCGTCACGATGGCCAACGGCTCGATCGACGACGACGTCGTGCGCGCCGGCAACGAGTCCGTGCTGCGGGCCCGCTATGAGGACGCGGCGTTCTTCTGGGAGGCCGACCTCAAGGTTCCGCTCGACGACTTCCGCGCGCAGATCGACAAGCTGACGTTCGAGAACCGTCTCGGTTCGTTCGCGCAGCGTGCGGACCGCATCAAGGACGTGTCGACGAAACTCGCTGCGTCCGTTGAACTCACGGGCGATGAGCAGGCAACGTTGTCGCGCGCCGGTGCGCTCGCGAAGTTCGACCTGTCGACGGCGATGGTCGTCGAACTGTCGAGCCTCGCCGGAACGATGGCGCGCGAATACGCCCTGAAGGCGGGGGAGGCCCCGGCTGTGGCCGATGCCCTGTTCGAGATGGAGAAGCCGCGCTCGGCGGGCGACTCGCTGCCCTCCTCGACGCCGGGCGCGCTGCTCGCGCTGGCCGACCGGTTCGATCTGCTCACCGCGATGTTCGCCATCGGCGCGAAGCCGACCGGCTCGTCCGACCCGTTCGCGCTGCGCCGCGCGGCGCTCGGCGTCGTGTCGATCCTGCGCGGTGTGCCGGCCGTGGCCGCCATCAGCGTGAGCGACGGTCTCGACGCTGCCGCCGCGCGACTGCGTGAGCAGGGCGTCGAGGTCTCGGGCGAGGCGCTCGCATCGGCTCTCGAGTTCGTCGAGGGCCGCTTCGGCCAGCAGCTGCGCGACGAAGGCGTCTCGGCGGCGCTCGTCACGGCCCTCAGCCCGAGCGCCGGAACGCCCGGTCGCGCGGCCGCGGTGCTCGCCGATGTCGAGGCTCTGCGCGATGACGAGGCGTTCCGCGCCCTCGTGCAGGTGACGCAGCGCATCACGCGCATCGTGCCTGCGGGCACCCAGCCGGGCTTCGATGTGTCCGTGCTCACCGACGAGGCCGAGAAGACGCTGGCTCCGCTCGTCGAGGCACTGCCCGACCACTCGGGTGACTCGCTGACGCAGTGGTTCGCGGACGCCTCGGGTCTCACCGAGCCGCTCAACAGGTTCTTCGACGACGTCCTCGTCATGGCTGACGACGAGGCGCTCAAGGCCGCTCGCCTCGGCCTGCTGCAGAGCGTCATCGCCAAGGCGCCGGCCGGCATCGACTACAAGGAACTCGACCGGGCGCTCGACGTCTGACCCGAGCGAACCCGATGGCCTCACCCCGTGTCGACGAGGTGGGGCC
>NZ_DCNR01000024.1:15260-16544 GCF_002322065.1 Dermacoccus sp. UBA1591
ACTTTCGGGGTTGTCGGTGCGCAGCACTAGGCTTGTCGGCATGACGCACGACAACGAGAACGCAGACCTCTCCGACCTCTCGACCCTCGGTTTCACGACCCGCGCGATCCACGCGGGGCAGGAGCCCGACCCGCGCACGGGCGCGGTCGTTCCGGCCATCTACCAGACCTCGACCTACAAGCAGGACGGCGTCGGCGGTCTGCGTGAGGGCTACGAGTACAGCCGCTCGGCCAATCCGACGCGCACGGCGCTCGAGGAGTGCATCGCCGCTCTCGAGGGCGGCGCCAAGGGTTTCGCGTTCGCCTCCGGTCTCGCGGGCTCGGACACCGTCATCCGCTCGATCCTGCGCCCGGGTGAGCACATGGTCATCCCCACCGACGCCTACGGCGGCACCTACCGCCTCGTCGACAAGGTGACGAAGAGCTGGGGCGTCGAGTACTCGACGGCACCCATCGCCGACGTCGACGCCGTGCGCGCCGCCGTCACCGACAAGACCAAGCTGATCTGGGTGGAGACTCCGACCAACCCCAAGCTCGGCATCGCCGACATCACGGCGCTCGCGGCCGTCGCGCACGAGGCGGGCGCACTGCTCGTCGTCGACAACACGTTCGCCTCGAGCTACCTGCAGCAGCCGATCGCGCTCGGCGCCGACATTGTCGTGCACTCGACGACGAAGTACTCGGGCGGCCACTCCGACGTCGTCGGGGGAGCGGTCGTCGTCGCGAAGAACATCGGCGTGCCCGAGTTCGAAGACGCCGCGGAGCGCATCGGCTTCCACCAGAACGCGATCGGCGCCATCTCCGGTCCGTTCGACAGCTGGCTGACGTTGCGCGGTCTCAAGACGCTGTCGGTGCGCATGGAGCGTCACTGCGACAACGCCGAGAAGATCGTCGAGTTCCTGGCGAGCCGTGATGACGTCACGAAGATCTACTACCCGGGCCTCGCCTCGCACCCGGGCCACGACGTCGCCGTCAAGCAGATGAAACGCTTCGGCGGCATGGTGAGCTTCGAGGTGGCCGGCGGCATGGAGCGCGCGCTCGAGGTCTGCAATGCCACGAAGATCTTCACCCTCGGCGAGAGCCTCGGCGGCGTCGAGTCGCTCATCGAGCACCCGGCGAGGATGACGCACGCCTCCGTCGCCGGCACGGACCTCGAGGTACCGGCCGCCCTCATCCGTCTCTCCGTGGGCATCGAGGAGGCCGACGACCTCGTCGCCGACCTGCGAAACGCACTCGACTCCACGCGATGACGGGTGTCGTCGTGCGCCTCGTCCTCGCGGGCGTG
>NZ_DCNR01000030.1:0-9078 GCF_002322065.1 Dermacoccus sp. UBA1591
CGTCGCTGACGGACTTCGCCGACAAGATCGACGCGAACCCCGCATCGCTCGTCACCGTGCTGTTCCACCTCGGTGAGATGGCGACGGCGACGCAGTCGCTGGACGAGGACACGTTCCAGCTGCTCGGCGCCGAGCTCGGCTACGACATCCGTGTCGTCTCCCCGGAGGAGGAGGAGCGCGAGCTCTTCGGCCAGTTCAACATCGACCTCGACGCCGAGGCCGAGGGCGAGAGCGACGACGTGCTCGAGCAGCGTCCGCCGGTCGTCACCGTCATGGGTCACGTCGACCACGGAAAGACGCGCCTGCTCGACGCGATCCGCAACGCGGACGTGGCGCAGGGCGAGGCCGGCGGCATCACCCAGCACATCGGTGCCTACCAGGTCCACAAGGAGCACGAGGGCGTCGACCGTCCGATCACGTTCATCGACACCCCGGGTCACGAGGCGTTCACCGCCATGCGTGCCCGCGGTGCGAAGGTCACCGACATCGCGATCCTCGTGGTCGCCGCCGATGACGGCGTGATGCCGCAGACGATCGAGGCGCTCAACCACGCCCAGGCGGCGAACGTGCCGATCGTCGTCGCGGTCAACAAGATCGACGTCGACGGCGCGAACCCGGCGAAGGTGCGTCAGCAGCTCACCGAGTACAACCTCATCGCCGAGGAGTACGGCGGCGACACGATGTTCGTCGACGTCTCGGCCCGCCAGGGTCAGAACATCGACTCGCTGCTCGAGGCCGTGCTGCTCACCGCCGACGCGGCGCTCGACCTGCGTGCGAACCCGAACAAGGACGCCCGTGGTGTCGCGATCGAGGCCAACCTCGACCGTGGTCGCGGTGCCGTCGCGACGGTTCTCGTGCAGTCCGGTACGTTGCGCGTCGGTGACGCCATCGTCACGGGTCAGGCCTACGGACGCGTTCGCGCCATGCTCGACGAGCACGGCCAGAACGTCGCCGAAGCGGGCCCGAGCCGCCCGGTGCTCGTCACCGGTCTTGCCTCGGTGCCGCGCGCCGGTGACACGTTCATCGTCGCTCCGGACGACCGCACGGCCCGTCAGATCGCCGAGAAGCGTGAAGCGGCCGACCGTCAGGCCTCGCTGGCCAAGGCGCGCAAGCGCATCAGCCTCGAGGACCTCAACGAGCACCTCGCGGCGGGCAAGGTCGAGACCCTCAACCTCATCCTCAAGGGTGACGTGTCGGGTTCGGTCGAAGCCCTCGAGGACGCGTTGCTGCAGATCGACGTGGGCGACGACGTCGACCTGCGGATCATCGACCGTGGTGTCGGCGCGATCACGATGAACAACATCAACCTCGCCGTCGCCTCAGACGCCATCATCGTCGGCTTCAACGTTCGCGCCGAGGGCCAGAACGCGGAGTACGCCGAGAAGGAAGGCGTCGAGATCCGTTACTACTCGGTCATCTACCAGGCGATCGAGGAGATCGAGCTCGCCCTCAAGGGCATGCTCAAGCCGGAGTACGAGGAGCGCGAGACGGGCTCCGCCGAGATCCGCGAGATCTTCCGCTCGTCCAAGTTCGGCAACATCGCCGGATCGATGGTCAGGAGCGGCGAGATCAAGCGTGGCGCCAAGGCGCGCATCACGCGCGACGGTGTCGTCATCGTCGAAGGCCTCGAGATCGCCGGTCTGCGACGCTTCAAGGACGACGTCACCGAGGTCCGCGAGGGCTTCGAGTGCGGTATCAACCTCGGTTCGCACAACGACGTCCAGACGGGCGACCTCATCACCACGTACGAGATGGTGGAGATCCCCCGAGCCTGACGCCTCGCCGTGTCCGAGGCGATGACCTCATCGCCTCGGACACATGGTCGGATGCGACCCCGCTCGAACCCCGCACACCGGGGTTCGGGCGGGGTCGCCGTCGTGTATGGCGTGAGTCAGCCGTGGCACCGGGCCACGGCGCTGCGCGGCGCCATGCGGCATCGGCCGTGCGCGGCAGATCGGGCAGAATGGGGCCCGTGACTCTTGACGCTCCCGTGCTGAACCCCGATGTCTCGACCCCGCCCGACGTGGCGCCGGACGGGCGCCTGCTGCTGCTCGCGCCGTCGTCGAACCGCGTGTACGCGGGGGACGCGGCGCGCCTCAACGCTGCGGAGATCACGCTGCTCGCGGGTGCGCTCGGCATCGAGGCGAGCGTCGAGCCCGTCACCGTGGCAGGGGTCGACTACCTCGCCGTCGCCGGTGACGACGACCGGCTCGACCGCGTCGTCTCCGAGGCCAGCGGCGCGTTCGCGCTCTTCGGCGCGCGCGACGGGCTGCTGCGCCCGACCCCGCTGGAGCGACGCAGGCTCTACACCGATGACGTCGTCACGATCCAGAAGTACCAGGGCAAGACGAACGAGCAGTTCACGCACCTGCTGCTCAACGTCACCGCGGCGCTGAGCAAGCGTCCCGCACAGCTGCTCGACGGCACGCTGCACGTCCTCGACCCCATGTGCGGGCGCGGCACGACGCTCAACACGTGTCTGCTGCGCGGCCTCGACGTCACCGGCGTCGAGGTCGACAAGGGCGACTTCGAGCAGTACCAGGCGTTCATCACGACGTGGCTGCGCACGCACCGCCTCAAGCACGAGATCGACGCGACACAGATCCGTCGCAGCGGCCGCACGTACGGCCGCGCCCTCGAGCTAGAGACGGCTCCCAGCAAGGAGGACTGGAAGGCGGGGCGCACCCAGCAGGTGACGTACCTGTCGATGGACACCACCAAGCTGCCGGACGTCATGCGCCGCGCGAGCGTCGACGTCGTCGTCACCGACCTGCCCTACGGCGTGCAGCACGGCAGCCACGGTAGCAATGGCGAGCGGCTCGCCCGTTCACCGTTGCGCCTGCTCGATCGCGCGCTGCCCGGCTGGCACGACGCGCTGCGCACCGGCGGCACGATCGGCCTCGCGTACAACCGTCACGTCGCCGGGCCCGAGGCGATGGCAGAAGCGCTCGAGGCTCACGGCTTCACCGTCGTGCACGGCCACGGCGTGGACGGCCCGACGCAGGGGCACGTCGCCGCGGACGCCTTCCGTCACCGCGTCGACGCCTCGATCGATCGCGACATCGTCGTCGCGCGCAAGGGCTGAGCGGTTCATACGGGACACCCTGATCGGTAACGGCCGCGCCCGGCTGCGTCGTCGAGCCGCCGCCTGCGCCCATCGCCTAGGGTTGGGGCAGTTCACTTCAGCATCAGGAGGCATCCATGGCCGACCAGGCCCGCGCCCGCAAGGTCGCCGACCGCATCAAGTCCCTCGTCGCCGAGTACGTCGAGTTCCGTCTCAAGGACGAGCGCGTCGGCTTCCTCACGATCACCGACGTGCGCGTCACCGGCGACCTGCAGAACGCGTCCGTGTTCTACACCGTCTTCGGCAGCGACGAGGAGCGCGCCGCGACGGCCGAAGCGCTCGCCGACAACAAGGGCCGCATCCGCAGCCACGTCGGCAAGGGCCTCGGCATCCGTCTCACGCCGACGCTCGAGTTCATCGCCGACGCGATCCCCGAGGGCGCCGCACACCTCGAGGACGTGCTCGCCCAGACGCGCGCCCGCGACGAGGAACTGGCCCGTAACCGCTCTACCGCCGCCTACGCGGGCGAGGCGGACCCGTACAAGAAGCCGGCCGAACCCGCCGACGAGGCGTGAGCGAGTCCGCTGCCGAGCAGCGCCCCCGCCGCGAGGCGCGTCCGCAGACGCCCGACGGGCTCGTCCTCGTCGACAAGCCCGCCGGATGGACCTCGCACGACGTCGTCGGCCGCATGCGGCGCCTCGCGAACACGCGCCGCGTCGGCCACGCCGGCACACTCGACCCGATGGCGACGGGCGTGCTCGTGCTCGGCGTCAACAAGGCGACGAAGCTGCTGACGTTCCTCGTCGGGTGCGACAAGGAGTACACCGCGACGATTCGCCTCGGCCAGACGACGATCACCGACGACGCGGAGGGCGGCGTCACGGCCTCGACGCCGTTGACGCGCGCGGAGCTGAGCGACGAGGCCCTCGCGGCGGCCGTCGCCTCGCTCAGCGGCGACATCGAGCAGGTGCCGAGCAGCGTCAGCGCGATCAAGGTCGACGGTAAGCGCTCCTACGCCCGCGTGCGTGGGGGAGAGGACGTCGCCCTCGCCGCGCGTTCCGTCACCGTCAGCCGCTTCGAGGTGCTCGACGTGCGTGAGGCGAGCACGGACGACGGCATGCCCGTGGTCGACCTCGACGTCGTCGTCGAGGTGACCTCCGGTACCTACGTGCGCGCCCTCGCGCGCGATCTCGGCGCCGCGCTCGGCGTCGGCGGGCACCTCACAGCGCTGCGGCGCACCCGCGTCGGCGCGTTCACCCTCGAGGACGCGGCGACGCTGGAGACGATCGCCGAGCAGGCCGGGGACGGCGGCGTCCCGCGCGTCATCCCGATGGCGCAGGCCGCGGCGGATTCCTTCGTCGTCCACGATCTCGATGTCGAGGAAGAACGCGCCCTCGGGTACGGCCAGCGGATCGCCTCGGCGCACCGCGGGGAGGAGACGGTCGCGGCGATCGCGCCCGACGGGCGTCTCGCCGCGATCCTCGACGAGCGAGCCGCCACCGCGAAGTCGCGCGTCACCTTCCCGGCCTGAGCCTGCAGGCAGCACGCGCCGCGGTCACCACCCGCGGTGCCCGCGGCGCCCGCGACGCACGCCACGCTCACCCAGGTGCGAAGCTGTCGCACCGGGCGGTAAGGTGACGCTGCAACGCACGACGAGACGAAGGATGGGCGATGAGCCGTCTGACCGGCTGGTGGCACGGGTTCAACGCCCACGAGAAGCGCTCGATCCTCGGCATGGCGGGTTTCGTCGCGCTGCTGCACGTCGTGGGGTGGGGGGTGCTCGCGTTCGTCGTCGAACCGCAGAACCTGCAGATCACCTCGGACGGGCACAAGCAGCTGTTCGGCATCGGCCTCGGCCTCACCGCCTATACCCTCGGCATGCGTCACGCCTTCGACGCCGACCACATCGCGGCCATCGACAACACGACGCGCAAGCTGCTCACCGACCGTCGCGAGAACAAGCCCGTGTCGGTCGGTTTCTGGTTCTCCCTCGGCCACTCGAGCGTCGTGTTCACGATGTGTCTGCTGCTCGCGCTCGGGATCAAGGCCATCGCCGGGCCGGTGAAGGACGACGACTCGACGCTGCACCAGTGGCTCGGCGTCTTCGGCCCGACGGTCTCCGGCGTCTTCCTGTGGGTCATCGGCATCCTCAACCTCATGAGTCTCATCGGCATCGTGCGCGTCTGGCGCGGGGCGCGTGAAGGCCGCCTCGACGAGCAAGCGCTCGAGGGGCATCTCGATGGCCGCGGATTCTTCGCCCGCATCCTGCGGGGCGCGACGAAGTCGATCACGAAGCCGGTGCAGATGTACCCGACAGGGTTCCTGTTCGGCCTCGGCTTCGACACGGCCACCGAGATCTCGCTGCTCGTCCTCGCGAGCGGGGCGGCGGCCTTCGCGCTGCCGTGGTACGCGATCCTCACCCTGCCGATCATCTTCGCCGCCGGCATGAGCCTGCTCGACTCGATCGACGGCATCTTCATGTCCCGCGCCTACGAATGGGCCTTCGCCAAACCGCTGCGACGGCTCTACTACAACGCGACCGTGACGGGCCTGTCGGTGTTCGTCGCCCTCGTCATCGGCACGATCGAACTGGCCGGCGTCGTGAGCGACAAGTGGAACATCACGAGCGGCCCGGTCGCCTGGCTGGGTTCGATCCCGCTCGACTCGGTCGGGTACGTCATCGTCGCGCTCTTCGTGCTGACGTGGGCCGGCGCGCTCGCCGTGTGGCGTCTCGCACGCATGGACGAGCGAGAGCTGTCCACGGGCGGATAAGGTGGCGTCGTGCTGCGCCTGACTGACCCCCACGACCTGCCCGCCGACTTCGGGCCCACCGTCGTCACACTCGGAAACTTCGACGGCGTCCACCGCGGCCACGCCGCCGTGATGCAGCGCGTCGCGCAAGAGGCTCACGCCCGTGGGCTCAAGAGCGTCGCCGTGACGTTCGAGCCGCACCCCCTCGCCGTCCTCGCGCCCGACAAGGCGCCCGAGATGCTGACGGGCATGAAGGACCGGCTGTTCCTGCTCGAACAGCTCGGCCTCGACGCCGTCGTCGTCATGCCGTTCACCCGCGAGCTCGCCGCGCAGACGCCGCGCGAGTTCGTCGAGACGACGTTCGTCGACGCCCTGCATGCGCGCTGCGTCGTCGTCGGCAAGGACACTCGCTTCGGCGTGAAGAACTCCGGCGACATCACGACGCTGAGCGAGCTGGGGGGCGAGTTCGGTTTCGATGTCATCGCCCTCGACGACGTCGGCCCGGGCGTGCGCTGGTCGTCCTCGCAGGTACGCGAACTCATCGCGGGCGGCGAGGTCGATGAGGCCGCCGAGGTACTCGGGCGCAACCACTGCGTCGTCGGGGAGGTCGTCAAGGGCTTCCAGCGCGGGCGCGAACTCGGTTTCCCGACGGCCAACCTCGCGCGGGACGCCGAGGGCGTCGTCCCCGCTGACGGTGTGTACGCGGGGTGGCTCGTGCGTCGCTCGCTCGCCCAGGACGACCCCGAATACCGCTTGCCCGCCGCCATCAGCGTCGGCACGAACCCGACGTTCGACATCCCCGAGCGCACGGTCGAGGCGTACGTCCTCGACCGCACCGACCTCGACCTGTACGGCGAGATCGTCGCCGTCGAGTTCGTGCAGCACCTGCGCGGCAACGTAAAATTCGACTCGATCGAGGCACTGATCGAGCAGATGACGCGCGACGTCGAGGCGGCACGCGACCTGCTCGCGCCTGCGTGAACGCAGCGCGACGCGAGCCGCGACGCGTCCTCGCCGACCTCGCACGCCTCGACCTCGGCCTGCTGACGGCGGCGGCCGGCCTCACCGTCATCGGCATCCTGCTGACGTGGTCGGCCACCGCACACGTCTCCGGCACCGCCTTCGCCGTGCGCGGCGTCATCAACGCCGTCATCGGAGTGGGCCTCGCGGCGCTCATCATGCGCCTCGATCCGCGGACGTTGCGCGCGCTCGCCCCGGCGATCTACCTCCTCACGTTGCTCGCCCTCGTCGCCGTCCTGACACCCCTCGGCAGCACGATCAACGGTTCGCGCTCGTGGATCGAACTACCCGGCTTCTCGATCCAGCCGTCGGAGATGGCGAAGGTCGCGCTCGCCGTGACGCTCGCGTCCGTCCTCGCCGACCGCGACGACCCGCGCCCCCTCGGCCTGCGGCAGCTGCGGTTGCCGCTCGCCGTCGTCGCCGTGCCCCTGGCGCTCATCATGCTGCAACCCGACTTCGGCTCAGCCGTCGTTCTCACCCTGCTCGCGGTCTCGGCGCTGCTCGTCCCCGGGGTGCGCCGGCGGGTGCTGCTCGGCGCGGGCACCGCGCTCGCGGGAGTCGTCGCCGTCGCCCTGTTCACCCCCGTGCTCGCGCCGTATCAGCGCGACCGGCTGCTCGCGTTCGTCGACCCCACCGCCGACCCGAGTGGCATCGGCTACCAGGTGGCGCAGGTCAAGACGGCCATCGGTTCCGGGGGGTTGTTCGGTGAGGGCTTGTTCGAGGGACGCTCGACGCAGGGCGGGTTCATCCCGTTCCAGTACACCGACTTCGTATTCTCCGTCGCGGGGGAGGAGCTCGGGTTCGTCGGGGCCGTGGGCGTCGTCGCGCTCGAGCTGTTCGTCGTCGTCCGCATGCTGCACGTGGCGCGCCGTTCGGAGGACGATTTCGCGCGCCTCGTCTGCGTCGCGCTCGCCGGATGGTTCCTCGTCCAGACGCTCGAGAACCTCGGGATGAACCTCGGTCTCATGCCCGTCACGGGGGTGCCGCTGCCGTTCGTCTCGTACGGTGGATCGAGCATGTTTTCGTGCTGGGCCGCCATCGGGCTCGTCGGAAACATCCAAAAGACCCGCCGCTCTCGCCTAGGGTGAGGGCTACACCGAAGAAAACTGGCGAGTAACCACTCTGCCGAGTTGCGACTGGAGGCGCCTACCCATGGTCATGAACATCGCCGACGAGAAGTTCGAGCGCGATCTCATCGACAACCGAGCCCGCAGCGTCGCGCATCTGTTCATCGACCGCGTCGCGAAGTCGGGCCAGGACGAGGCGTACCGCTTCCCGCAGGGTGGCGCCTGGAAGTCGATGACGTGGGCGCAGACCGACACGCACGCCCGTCAGATCGCGGCGGGCCTCGTCGCGCTCGGCGTGGACGCCGAGGACCGCGTCGCCATCGCCTCCTCGACCCGCCTGGAGTGGGTCCTCGCGGACCTGGGCAACATGCTCGCTGGCGCGGCGACGACGACCGTGTACCCGACGAGCCAGCTCGCCGACGTCGTCCACATCCTCACCGACTCGGGCTCGCGCGTCGTGTTCGCCGAGGACACCGATCAGGTCGAGAAGCTGCGTAGCGGACGCGAGCAGATCCCCGACGTCGTCAAGGTCGTCGTCTTCGACGGCGAGGGTGACGGCGAGTGGGTCATGACGCTCGACGAGCTGCGCGAGCTCGGCCGCACCCGTCTCGAGGAGACGCCCGACGTCATCGACGACCGCGTCGCCGGCATCAAGCCGCAGCACCTCGCGACCCTCATCTACACCTCGGGCACGACGGGCAAGGCGAAGGGTGTGCGCCTGTCGCACGACTGCTGGACGTACGAGGCGTCCGCCGTCGACTCGACCGGTCTGCTCAACGCGGGTGACGTGCAGTACCTGTGGCTGCCCTTGTCGCACGTGTTCGGCAAGATGCTGCTGTGCCTGCCGATCCAGGTCGGTTTCCCGACGGTCGTCGACGGTCGCGTCGACAAGATCATCGACAACCTGCCCGAGACGCAGCCGACGTGGATGGGCGCCGCGCCGCGCATCTTCGAGAAGGTGTACGGCAAGATCAACACGATGATGGAGGCCGACGGCGGCGCGAAACTCAAGCTGTACCGCTGGGCCGTGGAGGTCGGCACGAAGGTGGCCAACGAGCGCGCCGACGGCCGCGAGCCGTCCGGGCGGCTCGCGATCGAGTACAAGTTGGCCGACAAGATCATCCTGTCGAAGATCCGCGCCCGCTTCGGCGGTCACGTGCGCTACTTCATCTCCGG
>NZ_DCNR01000030.1:9337-12027 GCF_002322065.1 Dermacoccus sp. UBA1591
AGTCGTCGGCGGCGGCGAGCGTCAACCGTCCCTACCTCGGCGCGAACCAGGTCGGCACCGTCGGTTGGCCGCTGCCGGGCACGGAGTTCAAGCTCGGTGAGGACGACGAACTGCTCGTCAAGGGTCCCGGCGTCATGCAGGGCTACTGGAACCTCGAGCGCGAGACCGCCGAGGTGCTGACGGACGGCTGGTTCCACACCGGTGACATCGGTGAGATCTCCGAGTCGGGCCACATCCGCATCACCGACCGCAAGAAGGATCTGTTCAAGACCTCGAACGGCAAGTACGTATCGCCCGGCGCCATCGAGGCGATGTTCAAGGGCGTCTGCCCGTACGCCTCGAACCTCGTCGTCGAGGGCGATGGCCGCAAGTTCGTCTCCGCGATCATCACGCTCGACGAAGACGCCATCGCCGAGTGGGCCGAGAAGAACGGCATGGCCGGCAAGAGCTACCGCGACGTCGTGACGAGCGACGCGTGCCGGGAGATGGTGCAGGGCTACGTCGACGAGATGAACCTGCGGCTCAACCGCTGGGAGCAGATCAAGCGTTTCATCATCCTGCCGCGCGACCTGTCGGTCGAGGAGGGTGAGATCACCCCCAGCATGAAGATCAAGCGCCGCGTCGTCGTCAAGAAGTTCAAGGACGACCTCGACGAGCTCTACACCGACTGACGCCCGCCCGCCGCGCGGGCCGACGAACGGGGCATTCGAGCCGATGACGCCCGGGTGCCCCGTTCGCGTGCCCGCACGCGCGCCGAGTCCGCGCAGGTCACGTGTGCCTCAGGTCATCACCACCCTTCGTCTCGCGATAGTGTGAGGGGCGTCAAGTCCCTTTGCCGCTTACATCGGCTCGCACTCAGCGATCGGAGGTTGTCCATGTCCAGTGCCCAGCTGCTCACGTCCACCCGTGAGGTCAAGGCCGTCGTCGGGGAGCCCGAGGTCGTCGAGGACACCACCGCGTGGAGCGAGCTCAAGGCCGCATGCGAGGCCATCGCCGCGATGCAGGTCAAGGACGGCTCTCTCGCCCCCGAGGCTGACGCCGGCGCCGCAGGCGCCGAGCTCGAGCGCGCCGTGACGGCGATCGAGGCGCTCGCGCCGTCGTTCCCGCACGACGCCGCCTACCTCGACGCGCTCGTCGTCGACCTGCGCCGGTGGGCCGACCACGGTTTCGGCGTGCCCGACTTCCTCGACTCGCTCGTCGCATTCGACCCGCAGAACCAGCGCGAGGACGGCGTTCGCCACCTCGTCGTGTTCCCGATGTACACCCAGAACGGTTCGTCGAACCGTCACCTCGAGGCCGTCCTCGTCGAGGTGATCTGGCCGGAGTTCATCGACACCCTCGAGCGCGAGTACGAGAACCCGCTGTTCGTGCCGCTGCGCTTCGTCGACTTCACCTCCGGCTACGACACGAACTCGGCGGTGCTGTTCACGGAGACCGTCGCGACGCGTGAGACGCCCGTCTTCACCTGGGGTGCGATCTTCCAGGACCGTGAGGCAGCGCGCTACCGGCGCGTCGTCAGCGAAGCCGCGCGCATCACGAAGCTCGAACTGCCGAGCGGGGCGCAGGCGATGCTCGAGGATCAGTCGCTCACCGAGGCGACCTTCATCATGTGGGATCTCATCCACGACCGCAGCCACATGCGCGGCGATCTCCCGTTCGACCCGTTCATGATCAAGCAGCGCATGCCGTACTTCCTCTACTCGCTCGAGGAGTTGCGCTGCGACCTCACGGCGTTCCGTCACTGCGTCGACCTCGAGCGTCGTCTCGGCGAGCGCGTCGTCGCGGGGGAGAACCTGACCGCCGTGGAGCGTGACACGCTGACGCATGCGCGCGGCGTGCAGTACGCCGTCCTGCTCGATCGGATCTTCCGGTTCGCGCTCACCGGCGGCCGTGTGCGCAACTACGACGGTCTCGGCGGGCAGCTGCTGTTCGCGTGGCTGCACCAGCGTGGCGTGATGAACTGGACGGACTCGAAGCTCACGGTCGAGTGGTCGCGCCTGCCCGCCTGCATCATCGAACTCGCCGACGCCGTCGACGAGCTGTACTGGCGCTCGATCGACCGCCCCAAGGTCGCGCACTGGCTCGCGGCGTACGAGCTGATCCGTTCCGTTCTGACGCCGCACCCGGCGTCGGTGTGGGCGCGCGGGCTGCCCGACGAGGTGCTCGCGGGGCCGCCGAAGGGCTACACCGACGCGGTGCTCGACGACGAGTTCCCGCTGTCGATGTTCTTCGAGGCGCTCGAGCGCAAGATGGCGCCCGTCATCGCCTCGACGCGAGGCATCACGGGCCGCGATGACTGAGGAGACGACGATGAAGCACGAACCGTTCGAGGCGCTGCACGACACCGCGCGGCGCGACTTCGCGTCCGACAACTACGCGGGGATGCACCCCCGCGTCGTCGAGGCGCTCGCCGCGGCCAACGGCGGCCACCAGGGCGCCTACGGTGCGGACGACTACACGCAGCGGCTGCAGGAGGTCGTGCGGGGCCACTTCGGTGACGACGCGATCGCCTACCCGGTCTTCAACGGCACGGGCGCGAACGTCCTCGCGCTGCAGTCGATGCTGCCGCGCTGGGGCGCCGTCATCGCCGCGACGACGGCGCACATCCATGTCGACGAGGGTGGCGCGCCGGAGCGCACCGGCGGGCTCAAGCTGCTCACGGTCGAGACCGAGGACGGCAAGCTCACCCC
>NZ_DCNR01000030.1:12289-19165 GCF_002322065.1 Dermacoccus sp. UBA1591
AAGGTGCACCTCGACGGCGCGCGGTTGTCGAACGCCGCCGCCGCGCTGGAGGTGCCGCTGCGCGCCATCACGACGGACGCCGGCGTCGACGCCATCAGCCTCGGTGGCACGAAGAACGGCGCGATGCTCGCCGAGGCCGTCGTGGCGCTGACGCCCGAGGCGTGTGCGGGGCTCGGGTTCTCGCGCAAGTTCCTCATGCAGCTGACGTCGAAGATGCGCTTCGTCTCCGCGCAGTTGCTCGCGCTCTACGACGGTGAGCTGTGGCGCGAGAACGCGACGCGGGCCAACGCTGCGGCGCGGCGCCTGCGGGCCGGGATCGAGGCCGAGCAGGCGCGCGGTGCGCTCGGTGAGGTCGCGTTCACGCAGCCGACGCAGGTCAACGCCGTCTTCGCGACGCTGCCGGCCGACGTCGCGAACCGACTGCGCGAGAGCTACCGGTTCTACGACTGGGACGAGGCACGCGGCGAGGTGCGCTGGATGTGCTCGTTCGACACCCGCGACGAGGACGTCGACGCGTTCGTCGCCGCGCTCGTGGCGGCGTCACGCCGTGGAGGTGAGACGGGCAGCGCCTGAGCGGGCGCCCCGGCGACGATTGGGCGCTCGTCCTGGGCCGAACTACCCTGGTGGACATGTCTGGTGAGTCTGTCTTCCACGATCTCGAGCCGCTGCTGGAGCAGGTGAACAAGCCGATCCAGTACGTCGGTGGCGAGCTCAACGCCCAGGTCAAGGACTGGAACTGCGGCGGCTACGGCCCCGACGGACAGGAGCTGACGACGCGCTGGGCCCTCATGTACCCCGACGCCTACGAGGTCGGCGTGCCCAACCAGGGCGTCATGATCCTGTACGAAGTGCTCAACGAGCGTGACGACGCGCTCGCCGAGCGCACCTACTCCATGTGGCCGGACATGGAGGCGAAGATGCGTGAGGCGGGCGTGCCGCAGTTCACCGTCGACGGCCACCGCAGCGTGCGCGACTTCGACGTGCTCGGCATGTCGTTCTCGACCGAGCTCGGCTACACGAACATGCTGACGGCGCTCGACCTCGGCGGAATCCCCCTGCACGCCGACGAGCGCACGATCGACCACCCGATCGTCCTCGCGGGCGGGCACTCGGCGTTCAACCCCGAGCCGATCGCCGACTTCATCGACGCCGCCGTCATCGGTGACGGCGAAGAGGCCGTCCTGCTCATCACCGACATCATCAAGGAGTGGAAGCTCGCCGAGCGCCCCGGCGGGCGTCGCGGGCTGCTGCTCGAACTCGCGCGCACGGGCAGCGTCTACGTGCCGTCGATGTACGAGGTCGATTACCTGCCCGACGGGCGCATCCAGCGTGTCGTGCTGAGCGAGGAGGCGCACGGTGTGCCGTGGCGCGTCGCGAAGCACACCGTCATGGATCTCGACGAGTGGCCTTACCCGAAGCAGCCGCTCGTGCCGATGGCCGAGTCCGTCCACGAGCGGATGAGCGTCGAGATCTTCCGCGGCTGCACGCGTGGTTGCCGTTTCTGCCAGGCCGGCATGATCACGCGCCCCGTGCGCGAGCGTTCGATCACCGGCATCGGCGAGATGGTCGAGAAGGGCCTCGCCGCGACCGGCTTCGAGGAGGTGGGCCTGCTCTCGCTGAGCTCCGCCGACCACACCGAGATCGCCGAGATCTCCAAGGGCCTCGCCGACCGCTACGAGGGCACGCAGACGGGTCTGTCGCTGCCGTCGACGCGCGTCGACGCGTTCAACATCGACCTCGCCAACGAGCTGACGCGCAACGGCCGCCGCTCGGGTCTGACGTTCGCGCCCGAGGGCGGCAGCGAGCGCATCCGTAAGGTCATCAACAAGATGGTCTCCGAGGACGACCTCATCAACACCGTCGCCGCCGCATACGGCGCGGGCTGGCGTCAGGTGAAGCTGTACTTCATGTGCGGCCTGCCCACCGAGACCGACGAGGACGTCCTGCAGATCGCCGACATGGCGCGCCGCGTCATCGAGACCGGGCGCCAGGTGAGCGGCCGCAAGGACATCCGCTGCACCGTCTCCATCGGCGGGTTCGTACCGAAGCCGCACACGCCGTTCCAGTGGTGCGCTCAGCTGTCGGCCGAGGCCACGGACGAGCGGCTCAAGAAGCTCAAGGACGCCATCCGAGCCGACAAGAAGTTCGGTTCGAGCATCGGCATGCGCTACCACGACGGCAAGCCCGGCATCGTCGAGGGCCTGCTGAGCCGCGGCGACCGCCGCGTCGGCGCCGTCATCGAGGCCGTGTGGCGTGACGGCGGCCGCTTCGACGGCTGGAGCGAGCACTTCAGCTACGAGCGCTGGATGGGGCAGGCTGACGCGGTCTTCGCCGCCTCCGAGCACCCGATCGACGTCGACTGGTACACGACGCGTGAGCGCGGCGAGCTCGAGGTGCTGCCCTGGGATCACCTCGACTCCGGTCTCGACAAGGACTGGCTGTGGCAGGACTGGCAGGATGCCCTCTCCGAGGAAGAAGTCGACGACTGCCGCTGGACGCCGTGCTTCGACTGCGGCGTGTGCCCGCAGATGGACACCGACATCCAGATCGGCCCCACGGGCAAGACGCTGCTGCCGCTCACCGTCCTCGGTGAGGGTGCGAAGAAGTTGGCCGCCGCCGACCACGCGCACTGACGTGGGCGCGGCGTCATGACGATGCGACTCGTCTCGACGGGGCGCCGGTGAGACGCCGATGAGCCCACGACGTGCTCGCCGCGGCGTCCACAGGCGCGATGCGCGCGTCGACATGCTGCGCGGGCTCGCCCTCGTGTCGATGTTCGTCGCCTACTGCGCCCCGGACGACGGCCCGTTCCGACTGGCGGCGTTGACCGAGTTCGCGACGGCGCCGTTGTTCGCGCTTCTCATCGGCATCAGCGCGATGCTCGCGGACCGGGGCAACGCCGGGCTGACCGTCTCGTTCGTCCGGGCCGGGGTGCGCGCGGCCGTGCTCGTCGCGCTCGGGTTGTGGATCGAGCCGTGGGGTGCGCAGGTCGACGTCGTCCTCGTCTACCTCGCCCTGCCGACGCTGCTCGCGCCCCTGCTGGCGCGGCTGCCCGACACGGTGCTGCTCGGGATCGCCACGATGTCGTGGGCTGCCGCACCCGCCCTGCTGAGCTGGGGCCGCACCCGCAGCACCGAGGCTCTCGTCGCCGGCGACGACGTGGGCCACCGTTTGTGGGACGTCGTGGTCGCGGGACCGCACTACCGCCTGACGACGCTGCTCGTCTTCACCTGCCTCGGCATCGTGCTGTGGCGCTGGACGCGCGCCGTCCCCGCGTGGAGCGCGGGCCTGGCGGGCCTGGTCGCACTCGCAGGGGCCGCGTTGCTCATGGCGGCGAAGACGTCGGGGCGCCTCGCGTTCGAACCGTACGACGGCAGTCACCTCGAGATCGTGCTCGAGGCGCTGCTCGTCGGGGGATTCGCGCTCGCCTGGTTCGCCGTCGTGCCGGAGCGCTTCTGCCTGCCGGCGCTCGCCGCCGCGGGGTCGATGACGTTGAGTGTCTACGTCCTGCAGATCGCCTACCTCGCCTGGTACGTGCGTGAGCTGCATCCCGGCGAACGCGACGACGCGTGGGGCAACGTCGGCGTCCTGTGCGTCGGCGCCCTCGTGTTGCCGATGGCGTGGCGCTCGCTGGTCTCGCGCGAACCGTGGTCGCGTGGGCCCCTCGAGGGCGCGACGGCCGCCGTCACCCGCGGCATCCGCTGAATCGCGTGCCTCGTCGTGCCGGCGAGCCGAGTGACGGTGCGGTGATCCGCGCGCCCTTGCGTCGACGGTAGGCTCGTGCTCGTGGCACGTCAGCGAGTTCCCGAAGGTCCGCCCCCCGCACCCGCCGTCCAGAAGGTCTCGGTGAGGTACGCCAAGCGCGGACGTCTGCGTTTCTCCTCGACGCGTGACTTCCAGCGCGCCCTCGAGCGTGCCGTGCGTCGCGCGGGGGTGCCGATGGCGTTCTCCGCAGGCTTCCACCCGCACCCGCGTATCTCGTACGCGAACGCCGCGCCGACGGGGGCCGCCTCCGAGGCCGAGTACTTCCAGCTGCAGTTGACGCAGCAGTGCGACCTCGAGGCGCTGCGCGCAGCGCTCGACGAATCGTTGCCGCAGGACATGGCCGTGCTGCGCGTCGTCGAGGCCGCACCGGGAGCGCTCGCCGACCTGCTCCAGGCCAGCGTGTGGCAGCTCGACTTCGAAGGCGTCACGCTCAAGACAATCACCGACGCCGTGGCGACGTTCATGGATCGCGCCGAGCTGCTCGTCACCCGCATGACGAAGTCGGGTGCGCGCGAGTTCGACGTGCGTCAGGCCGTCCTCGCCTCCGACGTCGTGCTCGTGCGCGCCGGAGATGCCGACGGACGTGACCTCGTGCGCTGGACGATGACGATCCAGCACACGACGCCCGCGGTGCGCCCCATCGACGTCATGACCGGTCTCACCGAGCTGACGGGCCTGCAGGTGCCGCGCTCGCCCCTCATGACGCGTCTCGCACAAGGCGCCCTCGAAGCCGGCGGCCGCGTCAGCGACCCGTTCGACGCCTGAGACCTCCATCCGAACGAAGCCCCCGGGCGGGAGGCGTCGGTCGGGAGGCGCAGCGTGGGGGAGGCGCTGTGACGCCATGTGGACACGAGGGTGCCGACCTGCCGGCACTCGTGGGGTGACTGTGCGATAATGCGGGTGGAACGTGCAGGTCTCACAGAGCCTGTCGCTCCCGCAGAACCTTCCGACCGCGCCGTCGGAGCGCAGGTGATGCGGCGCGAGCCGCAGCCGGTGCACCGCGAATCGCGCGAGGGTGGCCGACGCATCGTCATGCGAAGCCGCCGACCGAGAAGCTCTGCGGCGTGACGTCCGGTGCCGCGCGCAGCGCGAGCCGACGAGCCACGTAGAAGACGACTTCCGTCCTGCGGACACGAACGATCGCAGGCGATACGAACGATCCGCGCCGCGGCGCGTGCAAGGCCCAGGTGGTCTTTCTGTGGCACACGTCGTGCCGACGAAGAAGGAGGGCCCCGTGGCCCCCGAAAATCTTGAATTCCCCTTCGCCAGCCCGTTCGCGGCCGGCAGCCCCTTCACAGCGCCGCAGGCCGAGCCCGCGCAGGACGCTGACACGAGCGACGAGGTCGAGGCCATCGACGGTGACGAGGACGTCACCGATGGCGACTCGGGCCAGGGCGCGCCCGCCGGCGCCGCGTTCGGCCTCGTGTTCCAGGCCGCCGACCCGATGACGCGCGTGCCCCGCCGCTCGCGCCGCGCCGATGACGAGTCGCCGCGTGACGAGGCACCCGCGGGCCGCGCAGGTGGCGACGACGAGGCCGACGAGCAGCCGCGCCCCGCGCGTTCGCGCAGCCGCCGCCGTCGCGGTGATGACGCGCAGCACGACGAAAATGGCGACGCGTCGTCCGACGACGCCGCTCACGGCTCGCGCGAGGACGCGGACGATGCGGGCGCGAAGCAGTCGGCCGACACCGACGACAACCACGACGCGAACGACGAGAACGATGAGAACGACGACGAGCAGACCCCGCGTCGGCGCCGACGCGGCGGCCGTGGCCGTCGCGGCAACAAGGGTGACGACGCCCGCGACGGTTCGCAGGCTCAGCACGACGACGCCGACGACCGCGACTCCGGTTCCAAGGGTGGCAACGCGAAGCACGACGACGCGGCGCAGGGCGACGGCTCCAAGCGCGACGGCAACGCCGCGCAGGACGACAGCTCGAAGCACGACGACGCCCAGGACGACGCGGGGTCGCGCAAGCGCACGCGCCGTCGCCGTCGCAGCGGCTCGGGTCAGGGCTCGGACGGCGACGACGCGAACACCGTGACGAAGGTGCGCGAGCCGCGTCGCGCGAAGGACGAGATCACGTCCATCAAGGGCTCGGTGCGCCTCGAGGCGAAGAAGCAGCGCCGCCGCGAGGGCCGTGAGGCGGGACGCCGCCGCACCGTCATCACCGAGGCCGAGTTCCTCGCACGCCGCGAGAGCGTCGAGCGCGTCATGGTCGTGCGCGAGCAGGAGGGGCGCACTCAGATCGGCGTCCTCGAGGACGGGGTGCTCGCCGAGCACTATGTCTCGCGTCAGGAGCAGGCGAGCTCGATGGCGGGCAACGTCTACCTCGGCCGGGTGCAGAACGTGCTGCCGTCGATGGAGGCGGCGTTCGTCGACATCGGCCGCGGGCGCAACGCCGTCCTGTACGCCGGCGAGGTCAACTGGGACGCCGCCGGTCTCGACAACCAGCCCAAGCGCATCGAGCACGCCCTCAAGGCGGGCGAGAGCGTCCTCGTCCAGGTGACGAAGGACCCGATCGGCCACAAGGGCGCCCGCCTGACGTCGCAGATCTCGCTACCGGGACGCTTCGTCGTCTTCGTGCCGGGCAACTCGATGACGGGCATCAGCCGCAAGCTGCCCGACACCGAGCGCGCGCGCCTCAAGCGCATCCTCAAGGAGGTCGTGCCGGCCGACGCGGGCGTCATCGTCCGCACCGCCGCCGAGGGTGCTTCCGAGGAGGAGTTGCGCGCCGACGTCGAGCGCCTCATGAAGATGTGGGAGCGCATCCAGGCGAAGGCCGAGACGGCCAACGCGCCGTCGCTGCTGCACGGCGAACCGGATCTGACGGTCCGCGTCATCCGCGACGTGTTCAACGAGGACTTCGCGAAGATGGTCGTCTCCGGCGAGCGTGCCTGGAACGAGGTGCACACCTACATCTCCGAGGTCGCGCCCGACCTCGTCGAGCGCCTCGAGAAGTGGGAGGGCGACGAAGACGTCTTCGCCGAGCACCGCATCGACGAGCAGCTAGCCAAGGCCATGGACCGCAAGGTGTGGTTGCCGTCGGGCGGTTCGCTCGTCATCGACCGCACCGAGGCGATGACGGTCGTCGACGTCAACACCGGCAA
>NZ_DCNR01000030.1:19384-32443 GCF_002322065.1 Dermacoccus sp. UBA1591
ATCGTGCGTCAGCTGCGCCTGCGCGACATCGGCGGCATCATCGTCGTCGACTTCATCGACATGGTGCTCGAGGCGAACCGCGAGCTCGTCGTGCGTCGCCTGCTCGAGTGCCTGGGCCGCGACCGCACGAAGCACCAGGTCGCCGAGGTCACCTCGCTCGGCCTCGTGCAGATGACGCGCAAGCGCGTCGGCGCGGGCCTCGTCGAGGTCTTCTCCGAGACGTGCGAGTCGTGCCAGGGGCGCGGCATCGTCATCCACGACCACCCGGTCGAGAACCGCGACATCAACGGCAACGACACGAACCGCAAGGGTCGTGGCGGGCGCGGTGGTCGTGGTGGCCGTGACACCCCGGGCAACGGTTCGCACGGTTCGACCGGCGGCTCGAACGGCGGTCAGCACCAGGGTCGTCAGGACGAGGCCGGCGAGTCGAAGGCGGAGCGCGACAACGGTTTCGCGCAGATCGCCGCGGCCGCGCACGCCGCAGCGATCTCCGCGGGCGACAAGTCGGCGACGTCGAAGCCCGTCTCCACCGCGTCTGACGACGACGCCGTCATGACGGTGTCGCCGCAGGACGGCGCTGGCTCGGCTGAGGCTGCTCCCGAGACAAGTGCGCCCAAGAAGTCGGGCACGCGCCGCTCCGGTCGCGTCAAGCCGCGCTCGGAGCGCGTCGCCCAGGCTGCTGCCGACGCCTCGACGGACGCGGGCGACGTGACGAGCGCGCCTGCGGCGAACGAGGGTGCCGCTGCCGACATCGCGACGAACGGCACGACGGTGAGCGGTTCGGCTCCTGCCGACGCGGGCAGCGCTGCCACTGCGACGGCGTCGACGGCGCAGGCCCCGACGGCGCGTCGTCGCGGTTCGCGTCGCGCGGCGGCGTCGACGGGTGCGCCCGCACGAGCCGGTGAGGCGAGCGTCATGACGGTGCCGGCGGCATCGGCGTCGGCATCGACCGCACCGTCCGAGGCATTTGAGTCGGGCACGTCGACCTCGGCTACGCCGTCGACTTCGGCGGCACTGGCGAGCTCCGGCACGGACACGGCATCGACCGACGGCCCGACGCTGGGTGCCGCATCGACGTCGGATGCTCCGGCGAACGCCACGTCATCGGCAGTCGTCACCTCGTCGGCCGGCACGACGCCGGCGCCGATGAAGCGTCCGCGTCGCCGCGCCGGTTCGAGCGCGGGTGCGCCCGTCACTCTGCAGCCGGTCGACCTCAGCGCGCCGGCGTCGTCGTCGGCCCCGTTGACGAAGGTCGCAGGGGAGGACGGCTCGGCGTCGAACTCGACGGGTTCGACCACGACGAGCGACGCGACCACCGCGAACGACACGGCCACGGCCCACAACACGGCTACGGCGAGCAACACGTCTGACGCGGCGTCGGCTGCCGTTGGCGAGCAGAAGGCTCCGGCACGCAAGAAGCGTGCTCGCGTCAGCTCGCCCGCCGGGGCACCCGCGCCGAAGGCAGCGAGCGACGACTGATCGATCGCGCGGGGCGCGCACCACGTCGTCCCGACGATCTTGGGGGCCGAAACTCCGCATGGCGGATTTTCGGCCCCCAACCGTCGTCGTGAAGACTTCAATCCGGCACCGCGGAGTTTCAGACCTCAAGCGTCCTGGCGAGGCGAGGCACCGACAGCCGGCGGGCCATCAGGACGATTTGGGCCCCGCACCCGCCGCCAGGTATTCTTTACGTTTGGTGCGCCCACCGCGCCCGATGTCCCGTCACCGCCAGCCTGCGCCTCGTGCGTGTGCGCGGCGAAACCGGGGTAGCTATCGGCCGGTCAGACAGAGCGAGCGTGCCATGACGAAAGAGAGTCCAACGTGTACGCGATTGTTCGCGCGGGTGGTCGCCAGGAGAAGGTCTCCGTCGGCGATGTCCTCCTCATCGACAAGGTCTCGGCGCAGCCGGGCGAGAGCATCGAGCTGAAGCCGCTCATGCTCGTCGACGGTGCCGACATCACGGTCGAGGCCGACAAGCTGGCCGGTGTCAAGGTGGCCGCCGAGGTCGTCAAGGCCGCCAAGGGCCCGAAGATCACCATCATGAAGTACAAGAACAAGACGGGTTACCGCAAGCGCCAGGGCCACCGTCAGCCGCTGACGCAGATCAAGGTCACCAAGATCGGCTGAGCCTCGCGCTCACCCCTGATCTTCCACAGATTTCGAAAGAGGCTCTGACATGGCACACAAGAAGGGTGCATCCTCGACCCGCAACGGTCGTGACTCCAATGCACAGCGACTCGGCGTGAAGCGCTTCGGCGGCCAGGTCGTCGGCACGGGCGAGATCATCGTCCGCCAGCGCGGCACGCACTTCCACCCCGGCGAGAACGTCGGCCGTGGCGGCGACGACACGCTTTTCGCCCTCGCCCCGGGCGCCGTCAAGTTCGGCGAGCGCAAGGGCCGCAAGGTCGTCGACATCGTCGTCGAGCCGGAGATCACGGCCTGATCGCTCACGCGATCATCTGATCACCCCGCGTGAGGGGGTGAGCCCGCGCGTCGCGGCTCACCCCCTCACGTGCGTCTCGGAACGCTCATAGAATCAACGTGGTGACGCATCGACGCGGCACCGCATCACGGCGGCACCACGGGCCTCACGGGCCCGGCCGCGCCACGCGCCTCGCGCGCGCCGAAAGGAATCACCCATGGCAACCAACTTCGTCGACCGCGTCGTCCTCAACGTGACGGCCGGCAACGGTGGGCACGGCGTCGCCTCCGTGCATCGTGAGAAGTTCAAGCCGCTCGGTGGCCCGGACGGCGGCAACGGCGGGCACGGCGGTGACGTCGTCCTCGAGGTCGACCCGCAGGTGACGACGCTGCTCGAGTACCACAAGAGCCCGCACCGCAGCGCGCAGAACGGCAAGCCGGGTGCCGGTGACGAACGCAACGGCGCCGACGGCGACGACCTCGTCCTGCCCGTGCCGGAGGGCACCGTCGTCAAGGATCGCGACGGCACGATCCTCGCCGACCTCGTCGGTTTCGGCAGCCGTTACGTCGCGGCCGCCGGTGGCCGCGGCGGCCTCGGCAACAAGGCCCTCGCGAGCCAGCGGCGCAAGGCGCCCGGTTTCGCGCTGCTCGGCGAGCCGGGGGAGAGCAACGACATCGTGCTCGAGCTGAAGACGCTCGCCGACGTCGCCCTCATCGGTTTCCCGAGCGCCGGCAAGAGCTCGCTCGTTTCCGTCGTCAGCGCCGCGAAGCCGAAGATCGCCGACTACCCGTTCACGACGCTCGTGCCCAATCTCGGTGTCGTGACGGCTGGTTCGCAGCGTTTCACGATCGCCGACGTGCCCGGTCTCATCCCCGGCGCGAGCCAGGGCAAGGGCCTCGGCCTGGAGTTCCTGCGTCACGTCGAGCGCTGCTCGGTCCTCGTCCACGTCATCGACTGCGCGACGCTCGAGCCGGGCCGTGACCCGATGAGCGACCTCGACACGATCGAGCACGAACTGAGCGAGTACGTCGCCGACGAATCCCTCGGCGGCAAGCCCCTTTCCGAGCGCACCCGCATCGTCGTGCTCAACAAGGCCGACGTGCCGGACGCCCGCGAACTCGCCGAGATGGTCAAGCCCGACCTCGAAGCACGCGGCCTCGAGGTGTTCATCGTCTCCGCCGTTGCGCACCAGGGCCTCAAGGAGCTGACGTTCGCGCTCGCCAAGCACGTCGAGCAGGCGCGTCAGGAGGTCGAGTCGGCCGTGCCGGCGCGCGTCATCGTGCGTCCGAAGGCCATGGACGACGCCGGGTTCCGCATCGTGAAGGAGGGTGGCACGCACGGCACGCTGTTCCGTATCGTCGGGGATCGCCCGACGCGCTGGGTGCGCCAGACCGACTTCAGCAACGACGAGGCCGTCGGCTACCTCGCCGATCGTCTCAACCGACTCGGTATCGAGGAGGAGTTGTTCAAGGCGGGCGCGGTGCCCGGCTCGACCGTCCTCATCGGTCCCGGCGACAACGCTGTCGTCTTCGACTGGGAGCCCACCCTGCAGGCCGGCGCCGAACTGCTCGGCGCCCGCGGCACCGACCTACGCCTCGAGGAGGCGTCGCGTCCGTCGCGCGCCGAGAAGCGCGACGAGTTCCACAACCGCAAGGACGGTCAGCGTCTGGCGCGCGAAGAGCTCGCGGCCGAACGTCAGGCCGGAGTCTGGACCGAGCACGAGAGCTACCGCACCGAGGAGTGACGCGCCCCGCGCGTCGGTGCAGCAAGGAGTCGCCCGATGAACGCAGACGCCACGACGACCATGCCCGACGAGCACGCCACGCGTGCGGCTGACGTGCGCGACGAGCACGATCATGCCGAGCACGCCCCGCAGACGCCCCCGACGACCCCTGCCGTCGACGGCGACGCGGTGCGCGCGCAGGTCCGCGAAGCCAAGCGCGTCGTCGTCAAGGTGGGGTCGAGTTCGATCACCCACACGAGCGGCGGCATCAACCACGAGGCGCTGACGGAGCTCGTCGGGGTGCTGGCCGAGCGTCGGCACGCGGGCAAGGAGGTGCTGCTCGTCTCCTCCGGAGCCATCTCTGCGGGGATGGGCCAGCTCGGCATGCCGACGCGCCCGACGGAGCTGCCGCAGGCGCAGGCCGCAGCTGCCGTCGGGCAGGGACAGCTCATGTCCGCGTACTCGCTGCTGTTCCAGGGTCTCGGGCTGACGATGGGGCAGGTGCTGCTGACGACGGAGGACGTCACCCGCCGCGCCACGTACCTCAACGGCCGCTCGACGCTGCAGACGCTGCTCGAGTTCGGCGCGGTGCCCGTCATCAACGAGAACGACACGGTCGCGACGCAGGAGATCCGCTTCGGTGACAACGACCGGCTCGCGGCGCTCGTCGCACACCTCGTCGACGCCGACGCGCTCATCCTGCTCTCGGACGTCGACGCCCTCTATGACGGTCCGCCGAGCCGCGAGGGCACCTCGCGGATCCCGTTCGTCGCGGACGTCGCCGCGATGGATGACGTCGAGATCGGCGGCACCGGATCCGGTGTCGGCACCGGGGGCATGCGGACGAAGGTCGACGCGGCGCGCATCGCGACCGCAGCCGACATCCCGACGATGCTGACGTCGATGCCGAACGCGCGCCACGCGCTGCTCGGCGAGCAGGTGGGCACGGCATTTGCGCCGACAGGTCGTCGTCGCAGCGCGCGACGCCTGTGGCTCGCGCACGCGACGCACCCGGCCGGGCGCCTCGTGCTCGACGATGGCGCAGTCGAGGCCGTGCGGACGAAGGGGCGCTCGCTGCTTCACGCGGGTGTCATCGAGGCGCAGGGGCGATTCCTCGCAGGCGACGCCGTCGACCTCGCCGACCGTCACGGCCACGTGTTCGCGCGCGGGCTCGTCAACTACGACGTCGCCGACGTGCACCGTGCCATGGGGCGCACGACTCGCGATCTGAGCGACGCCATCGGCCCGGCTTTCGAGCGCAGCCTCGTCCACCGCGATCATCTGGTGCTGCTGCCCTGAGCCACTTGTTCGGCCCGGGGGAGTAAAGTGAGCCTTGCCTATGATCGCCGCGTCCCGCGACGATGCGAGTGCTCCGAAGGTGAGGCCCATGACGACTCTCGACCTGCTGCGGCCCGGCTCCCACGCCACCGTCGTCGGATTCGATGCGTCCCGGTGCGCCGACGCCGTCCTGTGTCGCCTGCGCGAGCTCGGCTTCCGCGAGGGTGAACAGATCGAGGTCGTGCGCCGTGCGCCGATGGGCGATCCGATGGTCTTCCGTGTCTGCGAATACGAACTCTGCCTGCGTCGGCGTGACGCGGGTGCCATCCGCGTCGACGTCCTGTGAGCTGCCACGCCCCCGATGACGTCGCGACAGCGGACGCCGCGACGAGCACCCGCGTCGCGCTGCTGGGCGCGCCGAACGCCGGCAAGTCAAGCCTCTTCAACCGACTCACCGGTCTGCGCGCGAAGACGGGCAACTACCCGGGCGTGACGGTGTCGCGTTCGTTCGGAGACGTGCGCGCAGGCGAGACGAACCTCGTCCTCGAGGATCTGCCGGGCACCTACAGCCTCGAGGCCGTGAGCCCCGACGAGCAGGTCGTCGTCGATGCCCTCGCCGGCCGACTCGACGGCGTGCCGGCACCCGACGCGCTCATCGTCGTCGCCGACGCCACGACGTTGCGACGCTCGCTGCCCTTCCTCGCGCGCGCGATCGCGTTGGGCAAGCCGACGATGCTGGCCCTCACGATGATCGACGAACTGCACGCGCGCGGCGGCCGCCTCGACGTCGCAGCCCTCGAGCGGGCCCTCGGCGTGCCGGTGCGGGCCGTCATGGCGGCGACGGGCGCGGGGGTCGACGACATCCGCGCCCTGCTCGCCGACGTCCCCGCCTGGACGCGGCCCGTCGTCAGCCCGCCGACGCAGGATGCGCAGCTCGCGCCATGGTCGCGTTCGGTGCTCGCGGCCGCCGAGTACACGCCCGCCGGGCAGGACACGCGCTCGCGGCGCATCGACGCGGTGCTGCTGCACCCGGTCGCCGGTCTCGCCGTGTTCTTCGCGACGATGTTCCTGTTCTTCCAGGCCATCTTCACCGTCGCCGCGCCGCTGCAGGATCTCGTCGAGCAGGGGTTCGCGTGGCTCGGCGCCCAGGCGCAACACATCCCGAACGACACGCTCGCCTCACTCGTCGGCAACGGCATCATCGGTGGTGTCGGCGCGACGCTCGTCTTCGTGCCGCAGATCATGCTGCTGTTCCTCGTCCTGTCACTGCTCGAGAACGTCGGGTACTTGTCGCGCGCGGCGTTCCTCATGGACCGGATCATGGCCGCCACGGGGCTGGAGGGCCGCGCGTTCGTCGCGATGCTCAGCTCGTTCGCATGCGCGGTGCCAGGCATCATGGCGACGCGCACCATCCCTTCGTCACGCAACCGCATCGCGACGATCATCACTGCGCCGCTCATGACGTGCTCGGCGCGCCTGCCTGTCTACGTGTTGCTGACGTCGCTGCTCGTCGAACCGGGGCAGCGGTACGGGCCGTTCAACGCGCAGGGCCTCGTGCTCTTCGGGTTGTACGTGCTCGGCGGGCTGTCGGCCCTCGTCGCGGTCGCCGTGTTCAAGGCGACGGCGCTGCGCGATGCGTCGCTGCCGTTCTACATGGAGATGCCGCCGTACCGCTTCCCGTCGATCCGCAACGTCGTGACGACGATGTAACACTCGGTGCGTATGTTCCTGCGCAAGGCCGGCGGCATCATCCTGACGACGACGGTCGCGCTGTGGGTGCTGCTCAACTTCCCGGCCCGCGGCGCCGAGACCGCCGGGATGGGCGACACCGAGAAGGCCGCGTACGTCATCGACCACTCGTATGCCGCCTCGATCGGGCGGTTCATCGAGCCGATCTTCGCGCCGCTCGGGTTCGACTGGCACATCTGCGTCGGGCTGCTCGGCGCGACGAGTGCGCGCGAGGTCTTCGTCGCGACGCTCGGGCAGGTGGCGAGCGCGACCGACCCCGAGGACCCGCGCGCGGCGCTCATGAAGATGACGTTCAGCGACGGCCCGCACGCCGGGCAGCTCGTCTTCACGACGGCGACGGTCGTCGCGCTGCTCGTGTTCTTCGTCTACGCCCTGCAGTGCGTCTCGACCATCGCGATCATGCGTCGCGAGACGAACACGTGGCGCTGGCCGGCGATCGCGTGGGCGTACATGTTCGTCCTCGCATGGGGCATGGCGTTCCTCGCTCGCCACATCGTGCTCGCGCTCACATGAGCGACCTCGCCCTGCACCCGGAGGCAACACCCGATCCAGACGTCGTGCGGTGGCGCTTCTCCGGAGCGCGGTGCGACGTCCCGCTCGGAGCGCTCGCGGCGTGGCCCGAGGCGCTGACGCGCGCGGGCGCCGGCGACATGGTCAGCGAACCGGGCGCGCTCGTCGTCAGGCTGCGCGCGCCGCACACGTGGGCGAGTGACGGAGCAGCCGTGCGCGACGCGCTGAGCGACGTGCTTGCTGACACGTCGAGCCGATTCGTTGCGCGTGAGCCCGGCGGCGTCGAGCCGAGCGATGCCTCGAGCAACGCCGACGGGGACGCCGTGGGCGAATTCGACGAGGGCGCTGCCGACGACACCGAGATCGCCGAGCAGGCCCGAGTGGTCGTCGCGGACGTCGCCGAGCAAGTGGCGCACTCGCACGGCGGCGACATCACGCTGATCGGCGTCGAGCGCGGCGTCGTCACCGTCAGCCTCACGGGCGCGTGCGACGGCTGCCCCGCGGCGGCGATGACGCTGCACCGGCGCATCGAGGACGAGCTGCGCGCGCGGGTCGGCGTGGTGCGCGAGGTGCGTGCCCACACCGTGAAGAAGCGCTCGGGCGGACTGGAGCGAGGCGGGCGTGCGCTCCTACAGTGGGCGCATGAGCGACGTCGCTGAAGAAACCCGTCACCGCATCGAGACCGCCGGTCGCGCGGCGCGCGCCGCGTCGAAACGCCTCGCGCTGCTCTCGCGCGCCGAGAAGGATACCGCGCTGCTGACGCTCGCCGACGCCGTCGAGGCCGCGTCCGCGACGATCGTCGCGGCGAACGAGGAGGACCTGGCGCGGGGCGCTGCGGGCGGCATGAGCGAGAGCCTGCAGGATCGGCTGCGGATGACGCCCGAACGCGTCACCCAGGTCGCGCAGGCGCTGCGCGACGTCGCGGCGCTGCCCGACCCCGTCGGCGAGGTGACGCGCGGCAACACTCTCGCCAACGGCTTGCAGATCAAGCAGGTGCGCGTGCCGATGGGGGTCGTCGGCATGATCTACGAGGCGCGCCCCAACGTCACCGTCGACGCAGCGGGGCTCGGATTGAAGAGCGGCAACGCGATGATCCTGCGCGGCGGCTCGGCCGCGGCGGCGACGAACGCCGCGATCGTCGAGGCACTGCGCGCCTCGTACGAACAGCAGGGACTCCCCGCCGATGCGGTGCAGTTGCTCGACGGCGGCCACGACGACGTGACGGCGCTCATCACCGCGCGCGGTCTCGTCGATCTCGTCATCCCGCGCGGTGGGGCCGCGCTCATCGAGGCGGTCGTCACCGGTTCGAGCGTGCCGGTCATCGAGACGGGCACGGGCAACGTCCATGTCTACGTCGATCGCGCGGCGGATCTCGACATGGCGCTCGACATCACCGTGAACTCCAAGACGCACCGGCCGAGCGTGTGCAACGCGGCCGAGAGTCTGCTCGTGCACGCCGACGTCGCCGAGACGTTTCTGCCCCGCGTGCTCACCGAGCTCGCCCAGCGCGGTGTCGTCCTGCACGCCGACGAACGCGCCGCTGCCCTCGCCGGTGGCGTCGCGACCCAGCCCGTCACGGATGAGGCGTGGGGCACCGAGTTCCACGGCCTCGAGATGTCGGTCGGTGTCGTGGACAGCCTCGAGGGGGCGATCGCCCACATCGATGGCTACTCGACGCATCACACCGACTGCATCGTCACCGAGGACCGCGCGGCAGCGCGCACGTTCGCCGCGCAGGTCGACTCGGCCGTCGTCATGATCAACGCCTCGACGCGTTTCACCGACGGCGGCGAGTTCGGCTTCGGCGCCGAGATCGGCATCTCGACGCAGAAGCTGCACGCACGCGGCCCGATGGCGCTCGCGGAGCTGACGACGACGAAGTGGATCGTCGACGGCGACGGCCAGATCCGCTGACGTCACTCGCGCCGCATCCTGACGACGGTCCCGACGTTTCGGGGTGACGCTCGGCGCCTGAAGCGCGTTCGTCGCGGCCCGGCGCCCACCGCCCGGCGCCCGGAGCGTCATGACGCCTGGGCGAGCACCTCGAACCCGGGTTCGGCGACGGGGTGTGTTCCGTCTGCGCGGGAACCACTCTGTGTCTCGACGCCGGAGCGAGCATCATCGCCCGTGCCCTGGCCCCCGGCCTCGAACGAGTCGTAGGCGACGTAGTGGGTCGGGCGTGCCTGGGCCGTTTGGAACAGGCGGCCCACGTACTCGCCGAGCACGCCGAGGCACAGCAGCTGCAGCGCGCCGAAGCCGCTGACGACGACGATCGTGGACGCCCATCCGGTGATCGAGTGACCCGTCAGCTTCGAGACGACGGCGAATGCGGCCACCGCGAAGGCGAGGACGAAGCCGGCGAGACCGAACCACGTCGCGAGGCGCAGCGGAGCGCTGGAGACGCCCGTGACGGAGTCGAGCGTCAGCCTGATCATCTTGCTCAACGGGTACTTCGACTCGCCGGCGGCCCGCTCGTCGCGGCGGTAGCCGACGTCGGCCGACGGAAAGCCCAGGGCCGGCACGACGAGGCGCAGCACCCGGTTGGTCTCCGGCAGCGCGAGGACGGCGTCGACGGTCGTGCGCGACATGAGTCGGAAGTCGCCGGCGTTCATTGCCCCACGCGCGCCGAGGCGATGCATGAGTGCGTAGAACGCCTCGGCGGTGACGCGCTTGAAGGCGGTGTCGGTGCTGCGGTCGGTGCGCACGCCGTAGACGACGTCGACGTGTTCTCGCTCGGCCACCTCGAGCATCTGGGCGATCACCTCGGGTGGATCCTGCAGATCGGCGTCGATCGTCACCATCCAGCGTCCCCGGGCTCGGGCGAGGCCCGCGCTGATCGCCGCCTGGTGCCCGGAGTTCGCGCGCAGCTGGATGAGACGCACCTGCGGCCACGTCCGACGCATCGCGTGCAGGAGCGACGCGGTCGCGTCGCGGGATCCGTCGTCGACGCACACGACCTCGTACGGCACCTCGAGCCCGTCGAGGACGGGGCGCAGGCGTTCGGCGAACAGGGGCAGGACCTCTTGCTCGTCGTACATCGGGACGACGACGGACAGGTGGGGTGCGCCGTTGGGGAGGGTGTCGAGGCTGGGGTGGGAGGTCATGGCTACCTTCTCGGCGGATCGGCTCGTGCGCGGTGGCACCGTGTCGATCGAGACGTTAGGAAGGGTCGCTGTCATCGGGCTGTGCTGAGGCAGTATCCTTGCTTTCATGACGTCGTTCGTTTCGCTTGTCGCCGCTGTGGATGTTCCGGAGCTCGAGGAGAACCACATCGCCATGCCGCCGTGGGCCTTCGGTCTGATGGCCCTGTGCATCTTCGGCCTGTTGTTCGCGCTGCTGTGGGCCTTCCGCAACACCGCGGCCCGCTACGGTGCCCCCAAGGGCCACGGCCCCGCCGGTGTGCGAGGTGGGGGTCAGAACCAGGGTGTGAACCACTGACATCACGAATCGGGGTCATGGGCGGCACGTTCGACCCCATTCACCACGGTCACCTCGTCGCGGCGAGTGAGGTTCAAAGCCTCCTCGACCTCGACGAGGTGATCTTCGTGCCCACGGGTCAGCCGTGGCAGAAGGCCGGACGAGATGTCGCGCCGGCCGAGCACCGTTATCTCATGACGGTCATCGCGACGGCGTCTAACCCGCGCTTCAGCGTGAGCCGCGTCGACGTCGACCGTCAGGGCCCGACGTATACGCGCGACACGTTGACGGACCTCAAGCGGCTGCGTCCCGATTCGGAGTTGTTCTTCATCACAGGGGCCGACGCGCTCGCGCAGATCCTGTCGTGGAAGGGCGTCGACGAGCTGTGGGAGCTGGCGCACTTCATCGGCGTCACGCGCCCCGGGCACGAGCTCAGTGACGCGGGGCTGCCGCACGATCGCGTCACCCTGCTCGAGATCCCGGCCATGGCGATCAGCTCGACCGACTGCCGTGACCGGGTGCGTGCGAGCAAACCCGTGTGGTACCTCGTGCCCGACGGCGTCGTGCAGTACATCCACAAGTACCAGCTTTACGGGCCCCGAGCGGGCTCCCTCCAGGAGGACTGAGTGTCCGCAACAGACCGTTCCCTCGAGCTGACGCGAGCTGCCGCCCAGGCCGCCGCGGACAAGCTCGCCACGTCGATCACCGCGATCGACGTGAGTGATCAGCTCGCCATCACCGACACGTTCGTGATCGCCTCCGCGGAGAGCGAGCGTCAGGTCAACGCCATCGTCGACGCCGTCGAGGAGGCGCTGCTGCCGCTCGGCGCGAAGCCTCAGCGACGTGAGGGCCGCGCCTCCGGGCGTTGGGTGCTCATCGACTTCGGTGACATCGTCCTGCAGGCCTTCCACGAGGAGGACCGCGAGTTCTACGACCTCGAGCGCCTGTGGCAGGACTGCCCCGTCATCGAACTCGAGCTCGACGAGCCCGCCGACGCGTGACGCCGACGTCCCCCGAGAATGACCCGCTGCGGCGGGTCATTCTCTTGCGTCATGGGCGCACGGCGTGGAACGAGCAGGGGCGCTGGCAGGGCCGCCTGGACGTGCCGATCGACGACGTGGGGCTCCGCCAGGCCGAGCGTGCCGCGGCGCTGCTCGTGCGCGACGGTTCGATCACGCGCCTCGTGACGTCGCCGGCGCGGCGCGCGGCGCAGACCACGTCCGTGCTCAAGGGTGCATTCGACCTGGCCGGTCGGCCGCTCGTGCGCACCGAGGACGCTCGGCTCGTCGAGATCGACATGGGTGCGTGGGCCGGTCTGACGCACGCCGAGGTCGCTGCGAGCTGGCCCGACGCGTCGGCCGCGATCGCGCGTGGCGACGACGTCCGGCGCGGTGACGGCGGCGAGACGCTCGCCGAGGCGACGGCACGCGTCGAGGCGGGCGTGCGTGATGCCGTGTCGTCGGCAACCCCGGGGGAGAGTGTGCTCGTCGTGACGCACGGCGCCGTCATCCGCGGGGTGGCGGGTGCGTTGGCGGGGCTGACGCCGCAGACCGTGCGCACGTCGTTCCGGAGCATCGACAACTGCCACTGGGTGACGCTCGTCGAGCGTCGCGATGGTGGTTGGGCCATCGAACGCTGGAACGCGGGGGAGTGAGCCTGCGGGCTCGTGGGCTCTGTGGTGCGGCCGCGTCTTGCCGTGTCGGCGGATCGGCATTCATGTCTCGGTTTCCGGGCTTGGTGCTCGCGGCGGAGTGGGGGTGGGGCAACCTCGTGAAGGGGCCGTCGGCGCCGCGTCAGGCGTGGCATGATCAGGGCGGATCGCACGCGGACGAGGAGAGAGGCTCAAGTGAGCGAGCACGGCAGCAGCACGTCGATGGAGCGATGGTTGGGGATCGAGGGTGGTTCTCGACCGATGGGGCGCCCGGAGTGGCTTCGCGTTCTCGCGGCTCTCGCGCTCGGG
>NZ_DCNR01000030.1:32696-42138 GCF_002322065.1 Dermacoccus sp. UBA1591
GCGTCCTCGACGACGCGTTCGGGGCGTGGTTGCCGCCGATCCTCGGTGGTGTCGGGATGGGCTTGGCCTCACCGGCGATCAACCGTCTCGTGGGTGTGCCCGTCGCGGGCCGTGCGGACGAGGCCCGTCGCGGGGACGAGGTGCGGCGATGAGTCGGCACGCGGGGCGCGAGCGCAAGCGGATGTCGCCGCGCACGTTCGGGCGGCTCATGAACTTCTACCCGCCGCTGGTGGGCATGGGATTGCGGGTGAAGTCGTTCTCGGACGACTGGAGCGAAGCGCGCGTCGAACTCAAGCTCAATCGGCTGAATCGCAACCAGAACGGCACGGCGTTCGGTGGGTCGATCAACGCGATGACGGATGCCTTCTTCCCGTTGCTGCTCATGCATCAGTTGGGTCCGGAGTATCTCGTGTGGGATCAGGCGTGTGAGATCGAGTTCCGTTCGCCGGGCACATCGACGGTGTACGGCGTGTACGAGATGCCCAAGGACGTCGTCGAGGAGATCCGTGCGCAGGCCGCTGACGGGTCGAAGGTATTGCGCTGGTTCGAGTGTGATCTGACGTTGGTTGACGGCACGGTCGTCGCGCATGCGAGGCGTCTCGTGTACGTGCGCAAGAAGCGTCCGAAGGCGGCGTGACCGTTCGTGGGTCGAGGTTCGCGGCGTGCGTGCGGGTGATTTGCTTCGTGGGTGACCGGCCGGTTAAGGTACACGGGTTGCTCACGAGCTGAGTGCGGGGCTATGGCGCAGTTGGTAGCGCGCTTCCATGGCATGGAAGAGGTCTGGGGTTCGAATCCCCATAGCTCCACAAGACAGAGACAGAGGACCACCCAGACACGCTTTTCGTCTGGGTGGTCCTCTGTTTCTGTCTTTGATCGAACTCTGTGATTCGAGGAGCAGGGCGAGCGTCAGCGAGCCCGACAGAGTCCCCATAGGTCCGACGCGCGAAGCCCGTGTGCCTGCGCGACGCTGGGACGCGCGACGCCCCAGCGGTGCACGCACGCAGCGCGTGACCCTGAGGAGTCGTCGCATCGGGGTGAACTCGAGTTGGACTTGCTGCGTCGAGGAGGTAACGTTCTGCGAGTGCTCACGTGAGTGGGTCACGGGGCTATGGCGCAGTTGGTAGCGCGCTTCCATGGCATGGAAGAGGTCTGGGGTTCGAATCCCCATAGCTCCACCGAGACAGATAAAGACCCTCACCGTACACGGTTTTCGTTCGGTGAGGGTCTTTCTCTATCTCTGTTGAACTCTGTGACTCGAGGAGGAGGGCGAGCGCTAGCGAGCCCGACGGAGTCCCCATAGCTCCACGACGCGCGAAGCGCTTGGACCTCGCGCCGCCACGCCACGACGCGCGAAGCGCGTGAACCTCGCCGCCACGCCGCGTGAGCCCATCGTCACGCCATCGCCACGGCTTTGTCATCGGCAGGCATCGTCCCGCGCAGCGCCGGCATGAGTATCAGCGACGTGATGATGGCGAGCACAGGGGCGATCGTCATCGCGGCAGCGGCTTCGACAACATCGGCGATGCCTCCGATGAGCAGCGCGCCGGCGGCTTGGCCGACCATGGTGCCTGTGCTGAGCAGGCCGAAGGCTTGGCCCTTGGTGGCGAGGTCGATGGATACGACGAGGCGTTCTTGCAGGGGCAGGGCGGCCGCGTAGCCGATGGCGGCGAGGCCGCCCAAAAGCGCGGCGAGCACGATCGGCGGGTGGAGGGGGCGAACACGAGGAACGGTGCGGCGAGCAGCGGGCGCAGCGGCAGCAGGAGTCGTTGGCCGGTAGTCCTGCAGGCCGATGCGGGTGCCGATGACGGCGACGACGGCCGCGCCGGCGGAGATGAGGAACAGGTTCGTAGGGGCCACCCACGTCAGCAGGATGGCGCCGAGGGCGTTGCCGACGACCTGGACGGTGCTCACCGTCATGTTGAGCGTTTGCGCGCCCGAGGACGAACGCTTCCTTGGGCACGATGTCCGACAGCAGCGCGATGGTCGCGACGAGGGCGGAGTGCATGACGGCGACGAGCACGAAGCGCATCCACCACGGCAGTGACGGGATGACCTGGATGCTGTCGACGCAGGCGGCGACGACGCCCGTCATCATCATGGCGGTGCGCGGGCGCAGGAGGTCGCTCGAGGCGAGCAGGTAGCGCGACGTGACGAGCTGGACCAGTGGCCGGCCGAACATGACCAGCGCGGTCAACAAGGGGGAGCGGGTCTGGTCGAACATCACGACGCCCAGCGCGAACGTCCCCCATGACGGCACTGACCATGAGCAGCATCCGAGAGATGAACAGCGCGCGGCACTTGGCGTTCGCGAAGAGGCTGCATCAGGTGGTCACACCACAATCTGACCCATGTCTCGTATGGCTGTGACACCGGGGGTCACTTCACGATTCAACTTCACGAGCGATGCTTCTGGTGAGAAGGCCGCCGCCCCGCGCGCAGTGCGCCCCGCCGAACGATCATCGCCCGCAAACGCGTCAGGGACGAGGCGTTTCCGGGCGATGATCGACAAGGGGAGCGAGATTACTTCAGCTGCCCACTCGTCAGACCCAGCAGGCGACGAGCGACGACGAGCAACTGGATCTGCTGCGTGCCTTCGAAGATGTCGAGGATCTTCGCGTCACGCGCCCACTTCTCGAGCAGCTCGCTCTCGGCGTAGCCGTCGACTCCGACGAGTTCGACGCACTGCAGCGCGACGTTGACGCACGTGCGGCCCGCCTTCGCCTTCGCCATCGACGCCTCCATCGAGTTGGGCTTGCCGTTGTCGGCCATCCACGCGGCACGCAACGTCAGCAGTAGCGCCGACTCGTAGTCGGCCTCCATCTGCACGAGGCGCGCCGAGGCGTACGTCTGGGCGGCGACGGGCGCGTCCCAGTCCTGGCCGTGGCCGGCCTTCTCGAGGGCCGCGCGGGTGAAGTCGAGGCAGGCGCGCGTCAGACCGACGGCCATCGCCGCGACGAGGGGGCGCGTGTTGTCGAACGTCTGCATTGCGCCACCGAAGCCGCCCTCGGTGCGGATCTCGGGGTCACCGAGCAGATCGTTCGCGGGCACACGGCAGTCCTCGAGGACGAACGCCGCCGTGTCGGAGGCGCGGATGCCGAGCTTGTGCTCGAGACGCACGAGTTTGAGGCCAGGGTTGGAGCGCTCGACGACGAACGACTTGATCGCCTTCTTGCCGAGCGAACGGTCGAGCGTCGCCCATACGACGACGAGTTCGGCGCGCTCACCGGAGGTGACGAAGATCTTCTCGCCGTTGAGGACGTACTCGTCGCCGTCCTTCGTCGCGGTCGTACGGATGTTGCCCGAATCCGAGCCGGTGTCGGGCTCGGTGATCGCCATGGCAGCCCAGCGGTTGCCGTAGCGCTCCTTCTGCTCGTCGTTCGCGACGGCGGCGATGGCGGCGTTGCCGAGGCCCTGACGCGGGATCGACAGCGTCAGCCCGACGTCACCACGGCACGTCTGCATGATCGACAGCGCCGAGCTCATGTTGGCGCCGTTCTTGTTGACCTTGCCGGCCTTCGTGCCGGACGCGGGCTTCGTCACGCCCGTCGCCTCGTCGGCGTCAGTGCTGGCCGGGGCCTGGTCGGTGCCGTCCTTGGCGCGCGTGGAACCGGCGGCGCCCGCGCCGTTGCTCGCACCCGAGTCGGTCATGCCGTCGATGAGGGCGGAGACGAGGTCGAGCTCGGCGGGGTAGGTGTGCTCGGCGAGGTCGTACTTGCGGCTGACGGGGCGGAAGACCTCGTCGGCCATCGAGCCGGCCTGCTTGACGAGGGGGACAAACTTCTTCGGGATCTCGAGGTCGATCATCACTGGGTCCTTTGCTGAAAAAACGCGGAAAGAGGAGGGCTGGTGGCGCAGCGGAGCGGCGAGCTCAGACGCTGACGCCACCTTCGAGGACGCCGGCGCCGCGCAGGTCGCGGTACCAACGCTCGTTGTCGAACTCCTTGACGAAGCCGTGTCCGCCGAGCAGTTGCACGGCGTCGGAGCCGATCTGCGTGGCGTGCATCCCGACGAGCGCGCGGGCGTGAGCGATGGTCTCGGCGGCACCGGCGTCGTCTCCGGCGTCGAGACGCGCCGCGGCGCGCAGGGTGACGAGGCGCAGCCCATCGAGTTCGATCGCGATGTTCGACACGGTGAACGCGACGGCCTGACGGTGACCGATCGGCTCACCGAACGCCTTGCGCTCGACGACGTACTGCCTGACCTGATCGAGCACGGCGCGGCCGGTGCCGCACGCGAGGGCGGCCCACGCGAGGCGCGAGCGGCGGATGGCATCGAGGGTGTCGTCAGCCTTGCCGAGCAGGTTCTCGGCGGGCACGCGCACCCCGGCGAGGTGCAGGCGCCCGGTGTGCGCAGCGCGCACGCCCATCGCCGGCTCGTCGCTCGTCGTCAGGCCCTCGGTGCCGGCTTCGACGATGACGAGGCGCGCGGCGCCGTCGAGCATGACGCTGATGACGAACAGTTCGGCGGCATCGGCGCACGGCACGAGCGCCTTCTCGCCGGTGATGACGAGGTCGGCGCCGTCCCGGGTGGCCGTCGTCGCGGGGGTGCGCGGGTCGGCGAGCGGGCCCGCTTCGGCGAGCGCGAGCGCGGCGACGGCGGGCTTCTTCTCGTCGGTGAAGGCGGGCAGGTAGGTCTCCTGCTGCGCGGACGTGCCGTAGCCCGCGATGGCGGTCGCGACGGCGGCCGGTGCCATGATCGCAACGGCGAGGCCCATGTCGCCGCGGGCGAGCTGCTCGAGAACGAGGGCCGTCATCACGGCGCTGCGCTCCTCGGCGATGCCGCCGAGCTCGGCCGGGACGCCGACGAGCGTCAGGCCCATCTCGGTGGCCTGCGCACGGATCTCGTCGGGCAGGGCGCGCTCCGCGTCGGCCTTCGCCGCGGCGGGACGCAGCAGTTCGTCGGCCAGTTCGGCGGCGACGGCGGCGATCGTCTCCTGATCCTCGGTGGGCGTCAGGTCGAACTCGCGGCGCGGCTTCGTCGGGGCGGTGCGTGCCGCGTCGCCCGAGCCGGCCTTCTTGGTGAAGGCGCGCCCGGCCACCGTCTGAGCCTTGAAACCGGACTTGCTGCCCTGGTAGAGGGCACGCTCGACCTTGGAGCGGATCGCCGGGTTCTTGAGCAGATCGTGCCCGCCGGCCTTGGCGAGAAGGCGCAGTGCGATGGCCTGGCCCTTGTCGGCGAGGGAGGCCTGGTTGGTGGTCGAAGTCATCTCGGCCCTTTCCGTGAGTGACGGTGCGTCGGGGTGTGCGAGCGCCGTTCGAGGCGGCGTGACACGCGGCTGAAGCCGAGGTTACCTGAACGTAGGTACGCGCGGTATCGGTAACCGGGGACTGGCGTGCGGGCGAGGACGACCCGCTCCGGGGCGTGCCGCGCTAGGGTGCGGATCGTGAACATTCGCCGCGCCACCCAGGATGACGTCCCCGAGATCGTGCGCCTCAAGGCGCTGCTCATGATCGACGGGTGGCCCTTCGACATCGAACTCGACGACGCGTGGCGCGAACGGTGCGCCCGCGTCGCGCGCCAGCTGCTCGCCTCCGACGGGTACGCGTGCTTCGTCATCGACCGCGTCGAGGGCGCGGGCCCCGGCTCGCCGCTCGCGTCGTGCGTGACGGCGACCGTCGAACAGCACCTGCCCGGCCCCGACGGCTCGGGTCGCTCGGCGTACGTCGGCGACATGTGCACCGACGCCGAGTTCCGCGGCCGCGGCTGCGGCACGGCACTGCTCGACGCCGCACTGCAGTGGTGTCGCGAGCAGGAGGCCGGCTGGGTCTCGCTGTTCTCCACCGAGAGCGGCGACGCGCTCTACCGCAAGGCCGGTTTCAGCGACGAAGGGCCGTTCCAGCACCTGTCGATGGCGTTGTGACTCTCGGCCGCCCGCTGCGTCGATGACGTCGCGCGAATGTGACCGAGCTTCGCAGAGGTGGACGACAATCGCCGATGTGGACGGGATTCGCCGTTGGGGCGGGTGCTCAGCGGCCCAGGGAGCGGGTGCGGGCGGCGGCGACGACGGCGTCGAACGTCTGCTCGTCGATGTGTGAACCCTCGCGTCGCACCCTGGTGACGTCGAGTTGCAGGACTCGGTCGAGGCGCACCTCGCTGCGTCGTCCGCGGTTGTCCCAGGCGCCGGAGCCGACGTCCATCCAGTGACGCCCCGCCTGAGCTTCCTGCGCGGCGTCACGGTCGTGATCCTTGCTCGTCAGTGGAAGCGCGAGGACGACGTCTTCCAGCTCCGGGTGCCGGGCGATGACGAGAACCGGACGATCCTTGCCCTGCGAGTGGTCCTCCTCGTACGGCACCCACGCCCACACGACCTCACCCGGATCGGGATGCCCGTCGTCATGCGGCGCATAGGCCGTCGCGGGTAGCGGGGCCGTCCAGTCGCCACCATACGGGTGCGCAGAGCCGGCCGGACGAGCGTTGGGCGCGTCGTCGTGACGGTGCGACGTCGGTGCACCCGCGCGGCGTCCGTCGGGCCCGACCGTGGCGTCGGCGCGGCGCCGCGTGGACGACGTTCCACGGCGTTCGGGGTCGAGGAGCGCATTCATGCCCCCACGTGCGAGGGCGCGGGAGAGGCGGACGGCGACGGTGCGCAGGTTCATGGTCCGAACGTAGCCCGTCCGGGCGAGCGCCGGGTGCGGGGCACGCGCCGGCCGCCCGGTTGCGCTCTCACACGAACGACGGACGCAGGTGACGACGGGTGATGAAACGCACGCCGTGCGCACCCCCTCAGCGGCTCGGGGTAGGGGTACGGGTGCGGAAGAATGGATCGGTGACCGAAGCAACCGCGCTGCATGACATCTGCGACGACGAGGCCGTCGACGCCGAACGCTCGAACCGCCACGGCAGCTACCCGCGAGCCGGTCTGGCGATCCTGGCGCTGGCGCTCGGCGGTTTCGCCATCGGCACGACGGAGTTCGTCACGATGGGTCTGCTGCCGCAGATCGCGCGGGGTCTCGGCATCTCGATTCCGAGCGCCGGTCACGCGGTGTCGGCGTACGCGCTCGGCGTGGTCGTCGGTGCGCCTCTCGTCACGATGCTGTTCGCGAAGGTGCCGCGCAAGAACGTCCTGCTCGGACTCATGGTCGCGTTCTTCGTCGGCAACATCGGCTCGGCGCTCGCCTCGAGCTACCCGATGCTGCTGCTCGCGCGCTTCGTCGCGGGCATGCCGCACGGCGCGTTCTTCGGCATCGGCGCCGTCGTCGCGGCCACCCTCGTCGAGAAGCACCGGCGCACCTGGGCCGTGTCGATGATGCTCGCTGGCCTGACGGTGGCGAACATCGTCGGCGTGCCCGTCTCGACGTGGCTCGGGCAGCATCTGGGCTGGCAGTGGCCGTACGCCCTCGTCGCCGTCATCGCGTTGCTCACCGTCGTTGCGGTGTGGTTGTGGATCCCGCACCAGGGCTCCCTGGGCGTCACGTCCGTCACCGGTGAACTGAAGGCGTTGACGCGCCCGCAGGTGTGGTTCGCGCTCGCGATCGGTGTCGTCGGCTTCGGCGGCATGTTCTCGACGTTCAGCTACATCGCGCCGACGATGACGGAGCTCACCGGCTTCTCGGACGCCGTCGTGCCGGTCATCCTGGTCATCTACGGCATCGGCATGACGGCGGGTGCGTTCCTGTCCGAACGCGTCGCCATGCGCGGGCTCATGCGCGGCATCTTCGGCTGCCTCGTGACGATCGCGATCATCCTGTCGCTCTTCGGCTTCGCCGCGCACAACAAGGTCAGCGCGGTCGTGTTCGTGTTCCTGCTCGGCTGCGTGCCGACGATCATGGTGCCGATGATCCAGACGCGGCTCATGGACGTCGCCCACGAGGGCCAGTCGCTCGCGGCCGCTCTCAACCACGCGACGCTCAACGCCGCCAACGCCCTCGGCGCCTGGCTCGGCGGCGTCGTCCTCGACGCGGGGCTCGGGTACGAGTGGTGCTCGCGCGTCGGTGCCGTGCTCGCGGCGGCGGGCGCCGTCATCACGCTGGTCTCGGCATGGACGTCGCGCCGCGCCGCCGTCGCAGGCTGAGCGCGCCCCTGGTGGCGCGAGGTGGCCGCGCTGATTCGCCCAGCTCTGCCGTCATCGTGGGCACGCTCGGGCCGTGCGGATCAGCCTGAGGACGCCGTCCGATCGCTGACGAGCTTCGCGGCGAGAACACCGCCGATCGCGCCACCGAGGTGACCCTGCCACGAAACGTGGGTGCTCTGCGGAAGCACACCCCACAGCACGCTGCCGTAGACGACGGCGAGGACGAGCCCCACGACGACCTCGGGCCAGCGGCGCGTCCAGAATCCTCGGACCATGAGGTACGTCAGCCACCCGAAGACGACGCCCGAGGCACCAGCGACGGCCGTGTACGGCGGGCTGAGCAGCCACGCGGCGAGCCCCGACGTGCACGTGACGATGAACGTCACACGCGCGAGGACGGCCAGGCCGCTGAGGGCGAGGACGAACCCGAGCGGCAGCAGCAACGCACTGTTCGCCTCGAGATGAGCCCACCCGTAGTGTGCGAACGGCATGGTGAAGATCGACCACAGGTCGCTCACCTCCCAGGCCTTCAGGGAGGCGGCGGCGTCGATGGCGTGGTGCGTCAGCACGTCGAGGGCCTCGATGATCCACAGCGCGGCGACGATCAGTGCGGAGACGACGGCGGATTGCTTGACGCGCTCTGCCGCGGGGCGAAGGGTGTGGTCGAGATCCATGGGCTGGCCTCCTGTGGGGAGTGGCTCGTCGGGTCCACCGGTATGGCGTGGGTGATGCGTCGTCGGTTCGACAACGCGTGCTCGACGACACCCGATCGACGCGTATCTGTCTCGCATCGTAGTGGGGCTCTCTTCGCGTGCGCTGGATGCACGTGTCGCGTCGGCCGTCGTACGTGACGCGTGCGGCAGGGGTGTCGGGGCGTGAAAGAATGAAGGGTCGCCGGTGTGCTCCTCGCGGGGCGCGACGGGCGGCCGCAGATCGATGCGTCATCGCCGCCTCCAGGGCGCGCGGCGGCGAACACCGACCCGACGAACTTCGAGGTATCACGTTGTCACCCATGGCCCGCAAGGCACTCGAGCCCGCCGCGACGCCGCCGGAGCAGATCCGCAACTTCTGCATCATCGCGCACATCGACCACGGCAAGTCGACGCTCGCCGACCGGATGCTGAGCAAGACGGGCGTCGTCGAGGATCGGGCCATGCGTGCGCAGTACCTCGACCGCATGGACATCGAGCGCGAGCGCGGCATCACGATCAAGAGCCAGGCTGTGCGCATGCCGTGGGAGCTCGACGGTACGACCTACTGCCTCAACATGATCGACACGCCGGGGCACGTCGACTTCACCTACGAGGTGTCGCGTTCGCTCGCCGCGTGCGAGGGCGCCGTCCTGCTCGTCGACGCCGCGCAGGGCATCGAGGCGCAGACGCTCGCCAACCTGTACCTGGCGATGGAGAACGACCTCACGATCATCCCGGT
>NZ_DCNR01000076.1:0-2695 GCF_002322065.1 Dermacoccus sp. UBA1591
CGCCCACGTGCCCCACTCCATCAGGGCGCGGCGCCGCGGCGGGCGTCGTCGCGTTTGGCAAACTGGGGGCATGTCGTCTCCTGCGTCGTCCCCGCGTGAACTCACCGTCGGCATGGGCGCGGGTGGGCTCGCGACGTCGGACATGGTGCTCAACATCGGCCCGCAGCATCCGGCGACACATGGCGTGCTGCGCCTACGCATCACGCTCGACGGTGAGCGCATCACGAAGTGCGAGCCGATCGTCGGGTACATGCACCGTGGCGCCGAGAAGTTGTTCGAGGTGCGCGACTACCGTCAGATCCTCGTGCTCGCGAACCGTCACGACTGGCTGTCGGCGTTCAGCAGTGAGATCGGCGTGGCCCTAGCCGTCGAGAAGATGCTGGGCATGGAGGTGCCTGAGCGCGCGACGTGGACGCGGACGCTGCTCTCCGAGTTGAATCGCGTGCTCAATCACCTCATGTTCCTCGGTTCGTATCCACTCGAATTGGGCGCCATCACGCCGATGTTCTACGTGTTCCGTGAGCGCGAAGAGCTGCAGGGCGTCATGGAGGAAATCGCGGGCGGCCGCCTGCATTACATGTTCAACCGCGTCGGCGGCCTGCGCGACGACATTCCGGCCGGGTGGCTCGATCGCGCCGCGGCGGCCGTTTCTCTCGTGCGTTCACGCATGCCGGAGATCGAGAGCTTCATCGTCGGTAATCCGATCTTGAATGCGCGGACGAAGGGCGTTGGCGTCGTTTCTCGCGAGATGGTCGAGCAGTACGGCATCACCGGGCCGATCGCGCGCGCGTCGGGCGTCGACGTCGACCTGCGCCGCGACGACCCATATCTCGCCTACGGAGAGCTGTTCGCTCCGGGCGGGCCGGGGCGCGTCATCACGCGCTCCCAGGGTGATTCGCTGGCTCGTCTCGAGGTGTTGCTCGATCAGACGCATGTGTCGCTCGATCTCGCGGACGCCTGCATCGAAGTGCTGCGGAGCTTGCCGCCGGGGCCGGTGAACGTGAAGTTGCCGAAGGTGCTGAAGGTGCCTGAGGGCGATGGGTATGTGGCGACGGAGAATCCGCTCGGTTTCAACGGGTATTACATCGTGTCGCGCGGTGAGAAGACGCCGTGGCGGTTGAAGTTGCGTTCGGCGTCGTTCAACAACATGGCGTGCCTCGGCGAGGTGATGAGGGGGCAACTCTTGGCCGACATGGTGGCGATCTTGGGGTCGATGTTCTTTGTGGTCGGGGATATAGACAAATGAGTCCCGCCGAGCGGAGCTGAGGCCGACGTCGGAGCTTGCGGAGCATGCCGGCCTTGGCGCAGCGAGGTGGGTCTCATTTATCAATCAGATATCGACAAGTAGATGCAGCCCTTGCGCACGGTACGGGCCCGGCCTGAGCGCCAGGCAGCGACACCGCCCCATCGTTCGTCCGAGCCACGCCGGATCGCGCGGCCCTCTTCTCGCGCACCGAGAAAACCTACGCTTCCGTAGGTGAACCGCCGCAAAAGCGATGTGTGTCACGTCACACGGGGTTACGCTCAGGTAGGGCCTGCGCCCGTCGACCCCCTGTTTCGACCCTCAGGAGTTGTTTTCCATGAGCAAGCACTCAGTTCGCCCCGCCTCTCGCACCCGCCGCGGTCTTGCATCGATTGGCGCCCTCAGCCTCGTCGGCGGCGCCTCCCTCATCGGTGTCGCAGCCATGGCGCCGAGCGCCAGCGCGGCCACGGAACTCGTCTACACGTGCAACACGGCCGTCGGCGACAAGGACGTCACCGTCGCCATCGACACCAACGCTCCGACGAGCGGCACCGTCGGTTCGCCCATCACCGTCTCGAAGGTCACGGGCCAGATCACGCTGCCGGGCGACCTCGGCAACGCGATGGCCGGTTTCCTCGGCTGGAACTACGTCAGCGGGTCGACGCCCAACACGGTGACGATCGCGGGCCCCGACGGCACGACCACGCAGGACGTGCAGCTGACGACCGCGAAGACGCACATCTTCAACAACGGCTGGGTCAACGACGGCACCTACGGCGGTTTCGGGCCCGACGGCCACCTCGTGCTGCCCCTGGCAGGCTCGCCCGACACAACGATGACGCCGAAGAACGCCGGTACGTACACGATCTCGGCGCCTGACACGTTCATGTCCACGTTCACGGGCACCAAGGCGGACGGAACAACTGCGTCCCTCGACAGCGCCTGCACCTACAAGAGCGGCACGAAGGTCGTCGACTCCATCACGGTGACGGCTTCGGCCCCTTCGACCTCGACCACGCCGACGAGCCCGACCACGGAGCCCACCAGCCCGACGACGTCGCCCACCACGTCGACGGAACCCACGAGCCCCACGACGTCGCCCACCACGTCGACGGAACCCACGAGCCCGACGACGAGCACGTCGCCGACGACGTCGACCTCGCCCACCACGTCGACGAGTCCCACGACGAGCGCGAGCACCAGCCCGACGGCGCCGTCCACGAGCACGGCCAGCTCCACGGCGATGCCGTCGCCGTCGCACACGACGGGCGGCGGTGAGGGCCCGAAGGTCGACACCGACTACGTCGGCCACGACTCGATGAACCTCGCCGGCATCGGCCTCGCTGCGGCGGGTGTCGTCGCCATCGGCGGCGCGGCGTTCGCCGGACGTCGAGAGAACTGACGCCAGCCGGCGGGCCTCAGCACCCGCGCCCCGCATGACGATGGGGCCCG
>NZ_DCNR01000052.1:0-782 GCF_002322065.1 Dermacoccus sp. UBA1591
GCCGACGCCGTGCGCGACCACCAGCGGGCTGGCTGTCACGAGCGCCGTGACCGTGGCCGCGTCGCGACGGCACCAGCGGGCGAGTTGGGGCAGGGCCCACAGCAGCAGGGCCAGCCCGAGCAGGGCGGCGCAGCGTTCGAGGACGATGGCCACCCAGGGGTCCCGCGTCAGCGTCGTCGCCATCGCGCCCCACACGAGCGGCACGGGGCCGTAGGGCGTGAGCGTGTCCATCCACCGGGGGTCCACGCGCTCGCTCCAGGGTCCGGCGAGGGTCACCGGGGCATAGCCGTATGGCGACAGCAGCCGCCTCGTCAGCTCGCCCTGAGCGACATAGCTGAACCCGTCCCGGCTGAACAGCGGCTGTGCCGCCAGCAGCGACAGCGTCCAGGACCAGGTGGCGCGGCGCACGAGGTCCAGGGCGCCGGTGCCGCGGTGGCCACGAGCGCAGGTGTGCAGCAGCGAGATCCACGCCCACGACAGGAGCGCCAGCCCGAGGACGGCCATCGAGAGCCCGAGGCCGTGACCCGGCATCGTCTCGCCCCACCCGGCCAGAGGCGCGGCGAGCGTCGCGCCGACCGACGCCGGGAGCGGCGTGATGACGAAGCCTCCGACGAGGACCAGGAGCGCGCCGACGACGCCTCGGGTGATCACCCTTGCGACGCTAGGCAGGGCGCCCGGTCCCGGGCTGAACTCCGTATGACGTCCCGGCGAACCCCTGACGGCGACTCCCCACCCGCCCACCGGTCAGATCCCGACACCCCAACCCGTCCGAAACTGACCAA
>NZ_DCNR01000052.1:955-18572 GCF_002322065.1 Dermacoccus sp. UBA1591
AGCAGGACGTTCTCGGGCTTGAGGTCGCGGTGCAGCACACCCGCGCCGTGGACGGCGGCGAGGCCCTGTGCGATCTGGGCGCCGAGCGTCGCGACATCGTGCGGGGTCAGGTTGCCGCGCCGTTGCAGGAGGGCGCGCAGGGAGTCGCCGGCGACGTAGTCCATGACGATCGCGAGGCGCGGGCCCTCGACGACGAGGTCGTGCACGCGGATGACGTACGGGCTGCGCAGGCCGACGAGGAGGTTGCGTTCCTGCAGGAAGCGCGCGACGACGCCGGGGTCGTCGGCGNNGAAACTGACCAATCGGCGAACCCGACCCCGCCCACTGGTCAGATCCCGACACCCCCACCCGTCCGAAACTGACCAATCGGCGAAAGGTGTCAGCGCAGCGGGCCGGTAACCTCCTCGACCACGCGCACCACCGTGCCGTCGGCCACCAGCGTGCGGGCGGTCTCGATGTCGGGAGCGAGGAAGCGGTCGATCCCCGGCCCCTGCCACCCGGCCTCGCGCAGGGCTCGGACCACCGCACCGGTCGCCGGCGACGGCTCGAGCGGCGCGCGCAGCTCGATGCCCCGTGCGGCGGTCAGCACCTCGATCGCGAGCACCCGGGTGAGGGCGTCGACCGAGCGGCGCAGCTTGCGGGCCGCGGACCACCCCATCGACACGTGGTCCTCCTGCATGGCGCTGGACGGGATGGAGTCGACCGAGGCGGGCGCGGCCAGGCGCTTCATCTCCGAGACGATCGCGGCCTGGGTGTACTGCGCGATCATGTGGCCGCTGTCGACGCCGGGGTCGTCGGCGAGTTCGGGGCGCAGCAGTTTGAAGGCCAGGGTGTGGCCGTCGACGTCATGCCCGACCCACACCTGCCCCATCGCGCCCGAGCCGATCTGCCGCTCGAGCGTGTAGCGGCTTCCCAGCTGCCAACTCTCGCTCACGCCGAGTTCCCTCCCTGCCTCGTTGGGACGATCCTATGGGCGCGCCGCCGCGTCTGGGGCTACTCTCGGGCACCAACCCCGACTTGCCCGCCGACCGGCGCGTGGCGTAGGAGAGATCATGGCCATCTTCGCTGTCACCTACACGTATTCCGACGACGTCGCCGCCCGCGACGCCCACCGCCCCGAGCACCGCACCTACCTCTCGCAGGTCGAGGGCATGCTGCTGTCCGGCCCCCTCGCCGAGCCCGACGGTGCGCTGCTCGTCATCGCCGCGCCCACGCGTGAGGATGTCGCCGAGCGCCTCGACCGCGACCCGTTCTTGCTCGAGGGCATCGTCGTCGAACGCACGATCCGCCCATACACGCCCGTCCTCGGCTCGCAGGCGCCGACGTTCGCCGAACACCTCGAACGATGACGGAGACGCCACGCGAGCCCGCACCTTACGGCACGTCCGGCACCTCGTTCGTCGACACCTCGCGCCTCGCCGAGAGGGCAGACATTGACGAATCGCCGGCGTCTGAGGGCGCATCGTCGAGCCACGCAAATGTGTCGCTGGCGAACGCGGACCTGCCGGAGCCGAAGCTGCCACCGATCACGAGCGTCGTCATCGACATCGGGGACGATCGCGTCGAGGTCTTCCACCGCGACAGCGGGCCTGATGATCAGCCCGACAACGCCTCGAGTGACGGGGGTGTCGACGTCCCGGGCGTGAACGCGTCGCTCGCCGGCGAGCAACGGGAGCGCGCCGCGGCTGACGCTGCGGCCGACCCTGGTGCCGCCGACGCTGAGCCCCACCCCGAAGCCGCGCCGACTGGTCGCCCGACGTATGTGCTCGTCCATGGTCTCGGCGGCAGCCTCGCCAACTGGGAGCCGTTGTGGCCGTTCCTCACCGAGCACGGTCGCGTGCTGGCGCTCGACCTCGCAGGGTTCGGTCGCACGAGTGGGTCGAACCGCTCGGCCGTCTCCGACAACGTCGATCTGCTCGCGGCGTACCTGCGTCAGCTCGGTCTGAGCGACGTCGTCCTCGTCGGCAACTCGATGGGCGGGATGATCGTCGCGATGATGACCGCGAAGCACCCTGAGCTCGTGTCGCGTCTCGTGCTCGTCGACCCCGTGCTGCCGCTGCACCCGCAGGATCGGCCGCACTGGTCGGTGCTCGTCACCTTCTCCCTCTACATGTGTCCGCCCGCGGCGCGACGCGTCATCCCGCGTTACGCCGCGCGCCGCGGCATCGACCGCATGGGCGTCGAGGGCGTCCTGACGGTCGTCGCCGACCCGCATCGCGTGCCGAAGTGGGTGATGCGACGCTCCGTCGAGGAGGTCCGTGCTCTGGCCGAGAACCAGGACGCCGTGCCCGGGCTCGTGCGGGCCGCCAACTCGCTCGTCGTGGCTGCTGGAAGCCCGCGTTACCGTCGCGTGCTGAGCGAGTTGCGGGTACCCGTCACGCTCGTGCACGGCGAGCGCGATCGCCTCGTGCCCGTCTCCGCGGCGCGTCGCATCGCCGCTCGTCACCCGGCCTGGACGTTCCTCGAGGGCCCCGGCCTCGGCCACGTGCCGATCTACGAGGCCGCGGGGTGGGTCGCACGCTGCATCGTGGGGGCGGCGGCGTCCTGATGAGCAAGACGGCCCGAGCCCGACGCCCGGCTCGGACCGCCGATTGCCGACGCCGTGCATGGTGGGTGTCACCGCTCGTTCAGGATCGCCTCGCGCGCGCTGGTTCTGGTCGCTGGTGGATGGCACTGTGCGTGGCGGGTGTCACCGCGTGCTGACTGGCCGCCAAGGTCACGAATGTGTCACGGTGGAGTCGATCGTCCGTCATCGTGACCCACCCCGACCTTCCTGAGAGGACCCAGTGACCTTCACTCTTCGACCCGCCCGCACGCTGTCGGTGCTCGGTGCCTGCGCCGGTCTGACGCTCACGCTCGGTGCCTGCGGCAACAGCGGCGACGACCCGAGCGTGCAGGTCAGCCAGTCGAGTTCGGCCTCCGGCAAGCCCGGCGCGACACTTGCGCTGCGCAAGGCCTGCATCTCGTCGAACAGCCAGGTCGTCTCGGCGAACGCGGCGTGGAACGACGCCGTCGACTCTCACAAGGACGCCGACCTGCAGAAGGCGACGAAGACGATGGGTTCGCTCGCGGATTCGCTGCGCTCGGACGGGAAGCAGTCCGGTGATGCGTCGTTCAAGAAGAAGGCCGACGCAGCTGCGGCTCAGGTCGATGCGTTGAAGAAGGCGGAGAAGCCGGCGAAGACGGTCGACACGACGCCGTACAACAGCGCCGTCGAGGACCTCACGAGCTACTGCTCGACGATGTTCCCCCAGGCATCGAAGAGCGCCTGAGCAACGCCTCTTCGAGAGCGGCCCGCGCCGAGTCGCGGGCCGCTCTCGCTGCGTCGTAGGCCTTCTGCGCCGCCTCGACGCGGACTCGCAACCGCGCGATGCGGGCATCCATCTCGGCCAGCGCTGCCTTCTCGCGCTGCTCCCGCTCGGCCCGCCGCCTCTGGGCGCTCTCGCGCTCGGCGGCCTCACGTTCGGCTTTCTCCTGCTCGTCCTCATCCCGCCGGCTCTGGGTGTCGGCGACCTGCGGGGAGGCTCCATCCGCGGAGGAGGAAGCGGATGGGGCTGATGTCGCGGCCGAAGCAACGCGGATTCGGTCTTGGGCAGGCGTACCGCCGGCGACGAGTCGCAGCGCGGGGCGCGCAGGCGCGTCGCGGTGCGCGACGGCGTCGGTGAGGTCGACGTCGCCCCACCCGCTGTAGCTCAGTGGCCGCACGAGTGCGCGGGTCGCCACGGCGTCGGCTGCCTGCCGGTCCGCGATCGCCGCGAGCAGCGTGGCGCGCACGGCCTCGGCGGGCGCGCCGTTCAGGTCGTGCCGCGTGACGATCTGCTGCAGCAGTTCCTGCCGTCGGGCCGACAACTCCTTGAGCGTGGCCGCGTCGAGCGAGGTCTGCGCGGCACGCATCTGTTCGCCGAGGGCGAGGACGTCGCTGATGGCGCCGTCGTCGAGGTGGTTGACGGCCGCGGCCGCGGCGGTGGGCTTGCGGAGCGCGGCGATCTCGCGGGCAGCATCGCGCTCACCGGCGGTACGTGCGGCTGCGGCGAGTTCCTTGCGCACCGCGACGAAGTCGGCCGGGTCGCCGCCGTAGAGCGTCGTGACGGCCTCGGCGACGGTGCCAATGTTCATGTCGGCGCTCATGCGGCCCGGCCGGGGGGTGTGCGTCGCACGAGGGCCTGCGGGTGCCCGGCGACGGCGATTCGTGCTGGGTTCATTGCTCCATTGTCCGTCGCCACCGATAGGGTATGCACAGCCTGGCGCCCGCCTGGCGCTCGTGGGGAGGTCTTTGGTGGTCGACGCAGCGGATCGCGCACCGATCGAGCGAGTGCTCGTTCTCGTGCCGACGTACGACGAGCGGGAGAACCTGCCGGTCATCGTCGAGCGCATCCGGAGTGCCGTCCCCGACGCCGACATCCTCGTCCTCGACGACAACTCGCCCGACGGGACAGGGCAGCTCGCCGATGAGATGGCGGCGGCCGACGCCCACGTGCACGTCATGCACCGTCGCGGCAAGGAGGGCCTCGGCAAGGCCTACCTCGCCGGTTTCGCGTGGGGTCTGGAGCGCGGCTACGACGCGCTCGTCGAGATCGACGCGGACGGTTCGCACCCGGCCGAGGAACTGCCTGCGATGCTCGCGCTCGCGGCCGGCGCCGACCTCGTCATCGGCTCCCGCTGGATCAAGGGCGGCTCCGTCGTCAACTGGCCGAAGAACCGCGAGATCCTCAGCCGCGGCGCCAACGTCTACGTCCAGGCGATGCTCGGCACCCGAGTCCATGACGCGACGGCCGGGTTCCGCGTCTACCGCGCGACGCTGCTGCGCCAGATCGACCTCGCGAGCGTGACGTCAGCCGGTTACGGCTTCCAGATCGACCTGACGTGGCGCTCGATCCGGGCCGGGGCGCGCATCGTCGAGCACCCGATCCGATTCAGCGAGCGCGAACTCGGCACGTCGAAGATGTCGGGCAACATCATCAGCGAGGCGCTGCTCGCCGTCGCCGGCTGGGGTCTCGAACTGCGGCGCGAACAGGCCGGGCACCTCCTGTCGCGGGTGCGGGCGCGACGGTCCTAGCGTTCGAGGGTGATGTGGTCGGGCACCTCGTGTCCCGGGTGGGCGCACGGCGCTCAGCCCCCTGATCCCGCTCCTGCGCGTCAGGCTTTCGGATCCTCTGCGGCGGCGCCGAACACGATCGTCCGGTAGGCGACGAAGCGCAGGATGGTGCCGATTCCGATGCCGATGAGGGCGTGCACGTTCTCCCACAACGCGCCGCGGGCCCCCAGCACGTAGTGCGCGAACGCGACCCAGGCCGAGGTGGCGGCGAGTGCGACACCGTTGACGGCGAAGAACAACACGACCTCGTGGTGCAGCGGACGGTTCTCGCGGTGACGGAACGTCCAGTACCGGTTGCCGACCCATGCGAACACGGTGGCCACGGCGCCCGAGATGATCTTCGCGGTCGTCACCTTGCCGTCGAGCGGGCCGGCGCGCAGCCAGTTGTACAGGCCCATGTCGATGAAGATGTTGAGCACGCCGATGATGCCGAACGTGCTGAGCTCGCGCCAGAACGCGGCGAGCGGGGACGACGCCGTAGTCGCCTGGTGCCCGGACGAGTCGGCCCCGAGCGATGACGCTCCGGCCGCGGGCGTCTCGTCGGGGCGCGCCGCTGCGGTCCGTGAGGTCATAACGTCCGATGCTACCCATTGCGCCTTCTGACGGGCTGAGAACGTCAGCACATCGGACGGCCGCGCAGCGCCTTTTCGTCGTTCGTCGATGCGCCCGAAAACCCGTGAGTACAGTGATCGGCATCACATCGAACCCTGGCGTTCGATACAGGCCGCGACGTGACGCGTCGTCCCGAGACAGTGCGTGCGACGAGACTTTGGAGGTGGGCATGGACGGGAAGAGTTTCGACGCGATCGTCGTGGGCGCGGGGCTGGCAGGTCTCGTGGCGGCGGCCGAACTGACGTCGCGGGGGCGCCGCGTCGTCGTCGTCGAGCAGGAGAATCGCGCCAATCTGGGCGCTCAGGCGCACTGGTCGTTCGGTGGGTTGTTCCTCGTCGACTCGCCCGAGCAGCGCCGCCTGCGGGTGCGCGACAGCCTCGAGCTCGCGTGGCAGGACTGGTGCGGCAGCGCCCAGTGGGACCGCCTCGAGGGTGAGGCGAACGCGTCCGGTGAGCCCCTCGGTGAGGACGTCTGGGGAAAGCGCTGGGCGCGCGCCTACGTCGAGTGGGCGGCCGGCGGCAAGCGGGAGTGGTTGCGCGAGAACGGAATCGAGCTCACGCCAATGGTCGGGTGGGCCGAGCGAGGCGACGGTCGCGCCGGGGGTCACGGCAACTCGGTGCCCCGCTTCCACATCGCGTGGGGCACCGGCACGGGCGTGAGCGGCCCCTTCGTCGAGAAGGCGCTCGATGCCGAGGCCCGGGGCCTGCTGACGTTCGCGCACCGTCATCGCGTCGACGAACTCATCGTCGAGACCCCTGCCGACGGTGGTGCTCGCGCCGTCACCGGCGTGCGCGGCAGCGTCCTCGCTCCCGACGACGCGGAGCGCGGTGTCGCGTCGAACCGCGACGTCGTCGGCGGGTTCGAGTTCACGGCGCCGTCGGTCATCGTCGCGAGCGGCGGCATCGGTGGCAACCACGACCTCGTGCGGCGCTGGTGGCCGGCGGATCTCGGCGAGGCGCCGCGTTCGATGCTGACGGGGGTGCCCGCCTACGTCGACGGGCGCATGCTCGAGATCGCCGCGGACGCGGGCGCGCGCCTCGTCAACCGTGATCGGATGTGGCACTACACCGAAGGCATCCGAAACTGGAACCCGGTGTGGCCGCAGCACGCCATCCGCATCCTGCCCGGCCCGTCGCTGCTGTGGTTCGACGCGATCGGACGTCGCATGCCGATGCCGTGCCTGCCCGGTTTCGACACGCGCGGCACGCTGCGTCACCTGCGCAGCGACCCGGCGATCCGCGCGTACGACCACTCGTGGTTCATCGTCACCCAACCGATGCTGGAGAAGGAGTTCGCCCTCTCCGGCTCGGAGCAGAACCTCGACCTGACGTCCGGGAGCCGCCGCGAGGTCGTGCGGGCGCGGCTGGCGAAGGGTGCGCCGCGAGCGGTCGCCGACTTCGTCGAGCACGGCGAGGACTTCGTCGTCGCCGAGACGCTCGAAGAGCTCGTCGCGAAGATGAACGAGTTGACGGACGAGCCGCTGCTCGATGCGGCACACGTGCGTCGGCAGATCGAGGAGCGTGACGCGCAGGTCGACAACGCCTACGGCAAGGACGTGCAGGTCATGGCGATCCACAACGCGCGCCGCTACCTCGGCGACCGGCTGGCGCGCGTGTCGGCGCCGCACCGCGTGCTCGATGAGCGGCAGGGCCCGCTCGTCGGCATCAAGCTGCACGTGCTGACGCGCAAGAGTCTCGGCGGCATCCAGACCGACCTCGACTCGCGCGTGCTCGACGCTCGTGGCCGCGTCGTGCCGGGGCTGTTCGCCGCCGGTGAGGCCGCCGGCTTCGGCGGGGGAGGCGTCCACGGCTTCAACGCGCTCGAGGGCACGTTCCTCGGAGGATGCCTGTTCTCCGGGCGAGCGGCCGGGGTGGCCGCCTCCCGAGTGGCATGACGACGACATAGCAATTCGTGATTGAATCCGCAGGCCGAAATACGAGACGACCATGAGGGGGTGGCTCGGTGGCGCAGCGGAAAATCACCCAGGCGCGTGCGCACGAGACGCGCGCTCGCATCCTGACGGGCGCCGCCGAGGCATTCGCCGAGCACGGTTTCGCCGGCGCGACCATCGCCGACATCGTGACGCGCTCGGGCGTGACGAAGCGCGCGCTGTACTTCCACTTCGACACGAAGGAAGAGGTCGCCGACGCCGTCCTCGCCGCGCACACGACGTGGCTGCGCGACGCCGTCGCCGCCCTGGCGGGCTCGCCGGTGCAACGCCTCGTCGACTACGGCTACCTCACCTGTGACGGGCTCGCCGACGACCCGATCTTCCAGGCGACGGCTCGGCTCGCGATCGAGCGCGAGACCTACGGCGCGGGGCGTCCGGCGTCGTTCGGGGTGTGGCAGGAGACGACCCGCGACATGCTCGACGAGGTTGCCGCTGCGGGGTGCCTCAATGCCGGGGTCGACACGGGCGTCGTGGCGCGCATGCTCAGTGCGACCGTCCTCGGGCTGCACCTGTCAGCACGCGCGAGCGATCCGTCGTCGCGCCTGCACGCCGAGATCGAACAGTGCTGGACGCACGCCGGGGCGACCCTCGTGAGACCCGAAGCGCTCACCGGTGTGACGCTGCGTCGCGCCCGCCCCACCGCGTGACACTCTTGGGCCATGGAACAGCAGAAGGTGGTGTCGGCGCGTGAGGCCGTGCCGTACGGCGTGCGGGTGGCCGCGTGGTGGTCGGTGTGCCTGCTCGCCATCGCCGTCGGGGTGCTCGCGTTCTTCTGGGGCGTCACGCGTCTCGGCGTCGTCACCGTCTCCTTCGTCACCGGGGTGATGTTCGCGGCGCTCCTCGCTCCGATCGTGTCGTGGCTGGTGCGGCGCGGCGTGGGGCGCACGACATCCGCGGTCATCGCGTTCTTCGTCGGTGTCGGTTCGGCTGCGGGGCTGATCGCGTTCGTCGTGGCGCAGATCGACGACTCCAGCGGCGAGTTCGCCCGACAGCTGACGCTGGCCGAGCAGGGCGCGCGGCACTGGCTCGTCGACGGGCCGCTGAAGATCGACGAAACCTCCGCGAGCCGCTACACGACCGACCTCGGAACGACGCTGAGCAACCACACGGCCGACATCGTCGGCTGGGCGGCGGCGCACGTCGGCATCGTCACGGGCGGGCTGTCGGCGCTGCTGCTCACGCTGTTCTGCGCGTTGTTCCTGCTCGCCGACGACGGCTCCATCTGGCGTTGGATCGTGCGGCTGCTGCCGCGTGGCGCGCACAACCACGTCGACCTCGCGGGCGCGGCGGCGTGGCGCACCCTCGTCGTCTACATGCGCTCGCTCGTGCTGCTCGCCCTGCTCAACGCGGCGGCGATGCTGCCCGTGCTCTGGTTCGCGGACGTGCCCCTCGCCGTCCCGCTGACCGTCGTCATCTTCCTCGGCTCGCTCATCCCGCTCGTCGGGGTGCTGCTCGCCGCGGCGCTCATGTTCGCCATCGCGTTCGTCGGCAACGGGCTCGTCACCGCGCTCGTGCTCGTCGCGATCCTCACGGTGCTCGTGCAGCTGCTCGGCAACCTCGTCAACCCCCTCATCCTCGGACGGTTCGTCGACCTGCACCCCGTCGTCATCCTGATCGGCGTGAGCGCCGGCACGCTGCTCGGCGGGGCGTTCGGCGCGTTCACGGCCGTGCCGCTCATCGCCGTCGTCAACAACATGGTCAAGGTGATGCGCAGCTACCATCTCGAGGAACACGGCGACGAGGATCTCGACGCCGTCGACGAACGTCAGCTCGAACGCCGCGCCAAGGAGGCCATGTGAACGCCGAGCGTCCCGGAGCGCTGCGGATGGCCGCGCTGCGCGTCTACCGGATGCTGCCCGCCGGGCTCAGCCACCGCATCGTGCACGCCATGCAGCCGACGTTCAGCGCCGGCGCCGTCGCCATCATCGAGCACGACGGGCGCGTGCTCGCGCTGCGTCAGGCGCACCGCAGCGGATGGTCGCTGCCTGGCGGCCTCATCGACGCCGGCGAGCAACCGCAGGACGCCGTCGTGCGTGAGGTGCGTGAGGAGACGGGCCTCGACATCGAGCCGGGCAGCGTCATGGCCACTGATTTCGACCCGGAGATCCGGCACGTCGACGTCATCTTCCGCGTCGTGTGCGACGAGCGACCCGAGGTCGAGGTGGCGAGCGAAGCCCTCGAATCCGGATGGTTCGCGCTCGACGAACTACCGCACCCCGACAAGTCGACGCGCCGCATCCAGCGCGCCGTGCGCCTTGCGCGGCAGCCATCGAGCGTGGGGCGTGTCGTCGGGCGCGGCGACTGAGGGTTCAGCCCTGCGCGCTTCTCAGCGCAGCAGCCCGGCGCGTCGTGCGAGTGCCACCGCTTCGGTGCGCGAGGTTGCGCCCAGTTTTTCGTTGATGTGCACGAGGTGCGTCTTGACGGTCGCCTCGGAGACGAAGAGGTGCTTCGCGATCTCCTTGTTCGTCGCGCCGCCGGCGACGGCGTCGAGCACGTCGAGTTCGCGGGCCGTCAGCGTCGGTGCGGGCGAGGACAACCGGTTGACGAGGCGCGCCGCGACGGCGGGCGCGAGCACCGTCTCGCCGCGTGAGGCGCGGTGCACGGCCTCGACGAGGTCGGCGGGCGGTGCGTCCTTGAGCAGGTAGCCGGACGCGCCGGCCTCGACGCCGCGCACGATATCGACGTCCGTGTCGTAGGTCGTGAGGATGAGGACGCGGGGCGCGTCGTCGCGGGCGCGGATGGCGCGCGTCGCCGCGACGCCGTCGAGGCCGGGCCCCATCTGCAGATCCATGAGGACGACGTCGGGGCGCACCCCCTGCTCGGCGAGGCGGTCGAGCACGCGCAGGGCCTCCTCGCCGCCGGCGGCCTCGTCGAGGACGTCGATGCCCGACGCGTCGAGCAGCGCTCGTAGGCCCGCGCGCACGACGGGATGGTCGTCGGTGAGGATGACGCTCGTCATCGGAGGCTGCTTTCCGTCGAGGGTGTCACGTGCGGTTCGACTCCGGCCGTCAGGGCAGGGGCGGGCTGGGTGTTCTCCTGCCTCACCGCCTTGTAGGGGCCGCTGGTGGGGATGGTCGCGATGAGGGCGGCGCCCTCGCCGGGCTGGGATTCGATCTCGAGGTGGCCGCCGAGTGCGTCGAGGCGTTCACGCATGGCGCGCAGGCCGAATCCGCTGCCGCCCAGGGGTGCGCGTTCGACGTCGGCGTCGGTGAAACCCACGCCGTCGTCGATGACTTCGAGGCCGACCTCGTCGAGTCGGTAGCTGAGCGTCACGCCGACGCGCTGCGCTTTGCTGTGGGTGCGCACGTTGGCGAGGGCGCTCTGCGCGATGCGCAGCAGCGCGACATCGACTGGGGCCGGCAGTGGGCGCGGTTCGCCGTCGCAGGTCGTGTCGGCGCGGATGCCGGTGTGCTCCGTCAGGCGCGCGGTGAGGCGCTCGAGAGCGCCGGACAACGGCGCGTCGACGAGGTCGCTCGGCGTCAGGGCATGGACGACCTCGCGCGAGTCGGCGAGGCCCTGCGCGGCCGTCGATTCGATCTGCTCGAGCAGGCGCGCAATCTCGTCGCCGGCGTGCGCGGCGCTGTCGCGGGTGGCCTGGGCGCTCGCGTGCTGGGTGTGGGCGTGCTGGTTACGGGCGAGGCCCGCGCGCGACAGCAGCACGATGCTGGAGAAGCCCTGCGCGAGGGTGTCGTGGATGTCGTGCGCGAGGCGCTCGCGCTCGGCGAGGACGCCGGCGCGGTGCTGGGCGAGGGCGAGCGTCTCCTGCGTCGCGAGCACGTCGTCCTGCGCGGCGACGAGCTGGGTGACGAGTTCGCGGCGGCGCGTGTTCTCCGCGCGCAGCTGGGCGTACACCCACGAGATGCCGAGCGCGACGATCATCCCCATGATCGGGCCGATGACGGTGCCGACGTTGCGTCCGTCGGGGCGCGAGACGAGGGCGGCGGCGCTCGCGACGAGGACGAGGGGCACGAGGGCGGCAGCGATGGGCCGGATCGCGACGTGCAGGACGAGGAAGTACAGCGCGAACGCCACCCACGCGAAGTCAGGCGCGACGGCGAGCGTCAGGCACCACGCGAGCGTCAGCGCGATGATCCACACCTGGCCGGTGTGCGAATCCTGGGCGGCGCGCAGCGACTGGGCGCGGCGCGCGCGGCGTTCGACGACGAGGCCGCTCAGGTAGACGCCGGTGAACACGACCGTCGCGGCGATGACGGCGAACGGCGAGGCGTCTCCGGCGAGCGCCCGGATCACCCCGACGACGAGCAGCACGACGAACAGGACGTGCATCGCGGCCTGCATGATGCGGATGGTGCGTTCGGAGTCGGTGGTGGGGTCGGTGGTACTCATCACCGTCCATTTTGCCGCGTGGATGCGTCGAACGCGCACGGACGTCAACCGAACGGTTGATGCGTTCTCCCACTGCCTGGGTGATGCGCGCAGGGGATGAATCGCGCTGGAATGGAGAAAACCTGGAGAACCTGTGCCGAAAGAAGAGGTTGATGTTCCTCGCAACTCGAGACCTTGCGTACGCCAAGGGGCGTTTCGCCCTCATCGGCGGCGTCATCGCCCTGATCACGCTGCTCGTCGTCATGCTGACCGGCCTCGCGGCCGGCCTCGCGAAGGAGAGCGTGTCGGCCATCGACACGTTGCCCTCGCACGGTGTCGACCAGATCGGCTTCTCGGCCCCCGCGAAGGGGCAGAAGGTCGGGTATGACAGCTCCCACGTCGAGGCGAAGGACATCGACGAGATCAAGTCGGTCAAGGGCGTCACCGACGCCTCGCCGCTGACGATCACGCAGGGCCGCGCGAGTGTCTCCGGTGTGCCGTCGGCGGTCGCCATCTTCGCCGTCCCGGACGGTTCGTTCGCCGCGCCGAAGGGGGTGAAGAACGGCTCCGTCGTCGTCGGCAAGACGATCACGAAGGACGCCGCGCTCAAGGAGGGCGAGTCGATCTCGTTCAACAACAAGAGCGTTCGCGTCGCGAAGCTGAGCGACGACGCGTCGTACCAGCACCAGCCCGTCGTGTGGATGACGGAGAACGACGCGAAGGCCGCCGGCCTGCTCGGCCAGGGCTCGGGCACCGTCGCGCTCGTCAAGACGGGCAGCGGGTTCTCGAAGGACGCGCTCACCTCGGCGACCGGCCTCGACGTGCAGGACCCGAAGACGTCGCTCAGCACGATCAGCGCCTACCAGGCCGAGAACGGCTCGCTGACGCTCATGCGCGTCATGCTCATGCTCGTCTCCGCCCTCGTCGTCGGCGCGTTCTTCACCGTCTGGACGATCCAGCGCACGCCCGACCTCGCCGTCCTCAAGGCGATGGGCGCGCACACCGGCTACCTCGTGCGTGACGCCATGGGTCAGGCCGCCATTTTGCTGCTCATCGGTGGCGGCCTCGGCACGATCGTCGCGACCGTCCTCGGCTACTTCGCGCAGGGCACGGTGCCGTTCGTCCTCAGCCTCACCACCACGCTCGTCCCGCTGGCGCTGCTGTTCGTTCTCGGTCTGCTCGGCGCGCTCGTCAGCGTGCGCCGCATCGTGACCGTCGACCCCAACACCGCACTGGGGGCCGCGCGATGAGCCTTCGTCGTCATGCACCCGTACCTCGTGTCGAAGGCCGCGCGATGAGCCTCGACGCCACCCTCGTCCCCACCACCGCGCCAGGAGCAGCCCGATGAGCCTCGACGTCAAGAACGCGACGCTGACCTTCCCCGACGGCGCCTCGGGGCGCATCACGGCCGTCAACGACGTGTCGTTGCACGTCGCCGCGGGCGAGTTCGCCGCGGTGACGGGCCCGTCGGGTTCCGGCAAGTCGTCGCTGCTCGCCGTCGCCGGCCTGCTGCAGACGCCCGACTCCGGCATCGTGACGATCGACGGCAAGGTCGTCTCGGGGCTCTCGCACAAGGACGCCGCAGCGGTGCGCCTGTCGTCGATCGGGTTCGTCTTCCAGCAGAGCAATCTCATCGCGTCGCTGACGTCCGTGGAGCAGCTCGAGATCGTTGCGCGCATCGCCGGGCGTCACGGCAAGGACACCGCATCGCGGGCCGAGGAACTGCTCGCCGCCGTCGGGTTGGAGAAGGTCTTCGACCGCCGCCCCGCAGCGCTCTCCGGCGGTCAGCGTCAGCGTGTCGGCATCGCCCGCGCGCTGATGAACGAGCCGAAGCTGCTGCTCGTCGACGAACCGACCGCGTCGCTCGACACCGAGCGCGGCACCGCCGTCGTCGAACTGCTCGGCAAGGTGACGCACGAACACCAGGCCGCGACCATCATGGTGACGCACGACCTGCACACCCTCGACGCCGTCGACTCGCTGCACGAGATGGTCGACGGTCGCCTGCGCACGCTCGAGGCGACCCCGACGCAAGGTTGATGTCGGCGCCTCGTCGTAGTGCTGGCCTCGGCGCCTGATCGTCTCGACGGAGACGACGCGAGGAATCGGGTGTAGGCGAACATGACGCCGGCCGGATGCGACAAGCATCCGGCCGGCGTTCGTCGTCTCGTGGTTGCGGCGTCTCACGGTGACGTCGCCTCGTGGTCTCGGCGTCTCGACGGTAGGTGTGAGGTCGGCGAGTCGTTGGGGACGGGATTCGCAGATGGGGACGCGAATCGCGGTTTGGGACGGGAGTTCGAGCTGGCGCCTGTTCTCGCGCCGGCGTTGGTCAGGAGCTGACGTGAGCCAGCTGCGTCGTCGTGGCCGGCGCGTCATGCATCAGGGCGAGGCGTAGGCATCCGAGAGCGACGGGGATCTCGGCGGCGAGCGCCATGGCGACGGCGGTGGCGAGCGAACTTGTCGTGGTCGCGCTCGCGATGTCCGTGACGGCGTCGAGGACGAACAGCGTCGCGGCGACGAGCCCGATGAGCCGGGTGGCCGCGGCGCGTCGACTGGTGGCCAGAACGAGTGCGGTGAGGGCGAGGAGTTCGCTCACGTCGAGCCCCAACCACGCCGCGATGCTCGCAGGGTCGACGCGCTGCGCGTCCAGGCGCAGGTAGAGCACCGGGATCCAGGCTGCGAGGACGCCGCCTGCCACCGTCAGGACTCGTGTCACCGTCGTGTTCTCCACGTCCCCCACGTTCGCGCTCGCGTGTGGGTGGGTGATGTCGAGATCCTGTGCGTCGGCCATGAGCGCTCGCGGGCGATCTGGCGTGGTGTTGACGTCGCAATGTCGACGTGGTGCGGTGCCGCAGCGCGGGCGTGGGGGAGCACCGGGGTGAAGCCTGGCCGTGGGGCGGTGGCGCGAGGGGCCGTCAGAGGTGGCGGGCCGGACACGACGAAGGTGTGATCACCGTTGCGGGAGCTACTGCGTCCCGGGCGCCCACGGCGGGCGGGCGGTTCGCTAGGGTGGGCAGCGCGCGTCACCCAGGACGAGGAAGCCGGTGAGAATCCGGCACGGTCGCGCCACTGTGAACGGGATTTCCGTGAGTCAGGAACTCGGGGTGACGCCATCGAGCGGGACGCGTCATCCCGGGAAGGTGCACTCATGCATATCGCTGAGGGGTTCTTGCCCCCTGTTCACGCTGCCGCCTGGAGTGCGGTAGCGGCACCCTTCGTCATCCACGGAGCGCGCGAGATCAAGCGCACGATCGAGAAGCATCCGGAGTCGAAGCTGCTGCTCGGCGGAGTCGGGGCGTATTCGTTCGTGCTGTCGGCCATCAAGTTGCCGTCCGTCACCGGGAGTTCGTCGCATCCGACGGGCACCGGCGAGGGCGCCATCATCTTCCGCCCGCCCGTCATGGCGGCGCTGGGCACGATCGTGCTGCTGTTCCAGGCGCTGTTGCTCGCGCACGGCGGGCTGACGACGCTCGGCGCGAACGTCATGTCGATGGCAGTCGTCGGGCCGTGGGCCGGGTACGGCGTCTATCGGCTGATGCGTCGCGCGCCGCTGTCGATCGCCGTGTTCTGCGCCGTCGCCGTCTCCGACCTCATGACGTACGTGACGACGGCGACGCAGCTCGCCCTCGCCTTCCCCGACCGCGCGACGGGTTTCGTCGGCGCATGGTCGCGGTTTCTCGGGCTGTTCGCGGTGACGCAGATTCCGCTCGCCATCGTCGAGGGCCTCGTCGGTGTGCTGCTCATGAACGCGCTGCGCTCCTGGGCCGGCCCGGAGCTCGCCGGTCTGGGATTCGGACGCGATCGTGGGTTCGATGCGGGTGTCGCGGTCTCGGCCGACGTCGAGGCGAAGGAGGCGAGCCGTGCGTGACCGTCGACTGACGAACGTCCTCCTCGTCGTGCTCGCGGCGGCGATCTTCGTCCTGGCGCTCGTCATGGGCACGCGCAGTGGCGACTTCGGTGGCACGGACGCTGCGGCCACCGAGACCATCGAGAAGTCCGACCCCGACTACAAGCCGTGGTTCGAGCCGTTCTGGACGCAGCCCGGTGGCGAGGTCGAATCGGGGCTGTTCGCGATGCAGGCCGCGCTCGGTGCGGGCTTCCTCGGCTTCGTCCTCGGCACGTTCCGCGAGCGTCGCAAGAACCGCGACGCGGCGTCGGGTGTCGCGAGTGCGGGTAGCGGTGTTGCGTCACGTCGTGCTGCCCCAGGTGATGACGCTGCGACGGGTGTCGTCACGAACGCGTCCGACGGTTCGCGGATCGCCTGAGCGTGGCTCATCTCGCGATCGACGAGGCGGCGTGGAGCAGCGCGTGGCGCTCGCATGCCGTCAGCGAGAAGGCTGCGCTGGCGCTCGGTCTTCTCGCCGTGGCGATGGTGGCGCGGGACGTGCGCGTCGACCTGGCCGTCGTCGTCGTCGCGTTCGTCGCCGTCACGGTGGGTGCGCGCGTCGCGCCCGGGCTCGTGCTGCGTGTGTGGGCGCTGCCGGCGGTGTTCGTCGTCATCGGCCTCGTGGGCGTGCTCGTGTCGATCGGCCCCGCGCCCGATGACGCGCTGTGGCAGGCGGGGCCGTTCTCGATCGGGCGATCGTCGCTCGATCGAGCCGTTCTGACGGGGTCGCGTGCAGCGGCGGGGGCGGCTGCCGTCCTCGTGCTCGCGCTGACGACGCCGATGACGGACGTCCTCGGCGGGCTGCGGCGCGTCGGGGTGCCGGCGTTTCTCGTCGAGATCGCGGGCGTCGTGTATCGGATGATCTTCACGCTGCTCGACTCGGTCGGCACGATCCGGGAGAGTCAGACGGCGCGCCTCGGATACGCGACGCGCCGCGCGGCGCTCGCGAGCACTGGGACGCTGCTCGCGGGGGTGCTCGTCCGGGCCTGGACGCGCGCCCAGCGCCTCGAAGCGGGGCTCGCCGGACGTGGATACACGGGCGACCTCATCGTCACGACGCCCGCGCGGCAGGCGTCGTGGCGGTCGCTGTGTGGTGTCGTGCTCGTCGTCAGCGCCCTCATGACGTGGGCGGTGATGTCGCGATGAACAGGTGGCTGCAGAACAGGCAAGCTGGGCCGAACGGCGTCGCTCGAGATAGTGAGTCACGTGTGGCTGAGCCCGGCGGCCGGGAGGCAACTGGTACCCGTGGGTTGAGTGTCAGGGATCTGCGCGTGGGGTATCGCGGTCGGGACGCCGTACTCGACGGCGTCGACCTCGACGTGCAGCCGGGGCGGCGGCTCGCGTTCGTCGGCGCGAACGGCGCAGGCAAGACGACGCTGTTGCGCGCCGTGGCCGGGTCGGTTGCGGCGACGTCAGGGGACGTCGTCGTCGACGGGGTGGCGTTGCAGCGTTCGCGGCGCGGGCTGGAGCGTCATCGACAGCTCGTGCAGCTCGTGCTTCAGGATCCGGCGGATCAGTTGTTCTCGGCGGACGTCTTCGCGGACGTCTCGTTCGGCCCGACCAACCTCGGGCTGCCGCCCGACGAGGTGCGGCGACGCGTCGAGGAGACGCTCGACGTCCTCGGGATCAGCGACCTCGCGGATCGGCCGGTTCATCAACTGTCGTTCGGGCAGCAGAAACGCGTGGCCATCGCGGGTGCCGTCGCGATGCGCCCCGCGTACTTGCTGCTCGACGAGCCGACGGCCGG